>JBBQOG010000201.1:0-6633 GCA_038330665.1 Bacteroidales bacterium | reverse complement strand
CCTTTGGTGGTCATGCTATTTTTATTGATGCACTACGGTTCCTGCCCAATATTCCACGGGAAGAATTTCCGGGACAAACGCTGGTGGTGGAGCTATATAAGGCAGGTGGCATCCGTTCAGCCGAAATCGGGGCACTGATGGCCGATCGGGATCCGGTCACCCGCGAAAACCGGTATCCTGCATTGGAGCTGGTCAGACTGGCCATCCCGCGGCGTGCCTATACCAATAATCACATGGATTATTCAGCAGCAGCCATTGCCAATGCACTCGATCAGGCAAAAAACAGGACCCGCGGTTACCGCCTGACTTCTGAAGCCCCAATCATGCGCCACTTTACCATGGAGCTTGAGCCAGCCGGCATTTAGCGTTTGGCGTGAACACGATAGGAATCCGACCAGGCCCGGAATTCCGGAGCATACAGGCTGGTAGCTGTGGCATAGCCACCGAAATAGCTACCAGCCTGTTCTGCAATTACTTCATATTCCAAGACAGTGATTCCCTGGGGCAACTGTGACAAATAATACACCACGGATTCAGGTTCTCGAGACTGATAATACGAAACGCCGGAATGGTAATGATATCCCGACAATGCCTGTACCGGCATAAAACCGGTGCCCAGATAATCCTTTACTTCGATATAACTCAGCTCACGGTCGCTATTAATCTTCAGACGGATCTTCACCTGATCCCCCACATGTATCCATTGGCCTTTACTGACCACCGACCACTTCCCGTCCGGATTGCGGACACTCACCTCGCGGGCAATATTTAACGGGCCGGCAGTAGCAGCCAGGTTTGCGAAAGTATACTGATTAAGCGTAAAAAGGGTTCCCCAAACCGGACCGCCTTCTGTTTTGGTGACCTCCATGGTTTTGGATTTCGGCATTTCGGTAGAATTTTTCCATTCAAACCGGTAATAGCCGGTCACACCAGCGGACCCGGTTTTCACCCGCAATGCGGAATACTTCTCGGATCCCCAAGTCATTCCAACGGAACCGGGCTGAATGGACTCGCCGGAACCAAAGAACAGCAGGGATTTGGAAGCCCAGGCTGCAACCATTCCGTTACCCCAGTCGCGTCCGCGTTTCTGGTGAATCAGATTCAGTTTGAGAAGATCCAGATCCTTCCGGCCCTCCTCGACCGCCGAAAACAATTCTATCATCCGGCTTTGCATCCAGAGATCCCAGTTAAACCAGGAGGAAGCATACCCTTTGCGTGGCCAATACATTCCCCACTGGTCGTCGACTTTGGCGCGTTCCCGTAACGAATTGAAAATCGGCATTGCGGCCGGCTTACGGCCAAGTTGCACGCAGGCGATAGCCATCAGCGCCTGAAGGCCCGGGTCATGAAGGGTCCATTCCACAGGAATCCTTTCATTGAAACTCAGCCAGGCGATCTCAACCTGTGGAGCAAGGGGGAAACCGGGATAAAAGCTCCTGGCATACAGGTAGTTAATAATCATTGGACTCAGTTGCACCTTTTGCGGGTTCACGGAATCCCGACGGACCACCTCACGGAATTCGCGATAGAGCCATTTATCCATCGCCTCAATGGCATGAGTGACCATGTAACTGCCACTTTGGATAGCGGTTACATCAAACACTCCCCGATCCTTCAGCTCACCGAATCCGGCGATGATCTGCTGGGTCATATAAATATCGGAACCCATCCCTCTGAACCAGGGCCATGTGCCATCCTGATTCTGAAGATTTGTCAATTTCTCCAGGCTATAAGCCAGATCTTGTCCGCGTGTTTGCGGATCCATCCATTCACGAATTTGCCGGACCCTGTCTTTTTGCTTGATCGGCACGGAATCGCCCAGGAATTTTTCTACCACGCCCGGAAACCGGTCCGCAATGCTTCCGGCCAGGCTGGCCAGATAAAGCCGGCTGAACCAGTATTCGGAACAATCGCGTTCCTGCTTATTGACTACCGGCAGCGATTGAAGAACCATCCAGGCCGGCGTGGTGGTCACCTCAAACATAGCCTCCAGAGGTTCCCCTTCAATTTTCAATAGTTTTTTCCCGGGTTTGGAAAAGAAAAACGGTTGCGCATTCCAAAGCTGGACATCATCGGGATACACCCGGATCGTGTCGCTCACCCCATCGGATTGACGGGCTGAAACGGATTTCAATTCATATACCAGCGGTTCCTTTTTTACCGGGGAAAATGACCAGACAAAAGGCACTACCGCACCGGACGCCAATTTAGAGTTGAGGTCCGGATATCTTTTAAGCACCACTCCTGCAGTATCGGAAACAGTAAACGAGGTAACAGGCTCGAGAATTCCTTTTCCGTACCATCCCAGGCGTGCCGTGAGATCCACACTATCACCCATTCGGATGAATTCAGGAAGGTTTGGTTTGATCATCAGGTCCCGGGCTGATTTAAAATGGTGCTCAAGGTTCCCAAAGGCAAGATTCCGGTCGTGACCGGCTACCAGTACTTTCCATTCGGTAAAGACCTCAGGGACCTTAAATTTAAGCTCCACATGACCGTTACGATCTGAAAGGAGGTTCCCCTCAAACAGGGCCGTCTCCCGGAAATCCTTCCGGATCATGACCGCCGGGTTTTGCCGGACATCCATGTTCTCAGCCAATCCTGCCGTCGCTTCTTTACTATCATTCAAAGCCAAATCCGGGTCAGACCCCTTTCCACCTTTCAGTCCCACACTTCCTTCACTCACATTTACCGGTTGTGCCGCGGCCATCTTCATGACCATTCCGCCGGATCGGTTTAACCCATAATATCCCATCCCGAACCAGTTCAGGGTAACAGGCTCAATATAAGGTATATCAAAAATATTTTCTTGCGGTTCCGCCAGCGTTACACTCCAGGAACCTCCGGAATTTTCACCACTGAACGGACTGCTTCCATAATATTCCGGATGAAGAATGGCCGGCCAGTTGTGCGGAGTGATCAGATCGAGCGATGCATCGTAAACCGTGACCCCTACGGAAGCCCTGACCGGAGCTCCGTTTTCATCCAGCACCAGCAGATCTATCTTCACACTGTCACCGGGCTTGACCTGTTCCAGTTTCCCGAATCCGGATATTTTCAGGGTGGAATTTCTCCAGGGAACAGAAATTCGATAACTCTTTTCCACAACCCGGTTTTTTTGAACCAGAATGACTTTTACCGCTACCCCTCCCTGCCAGTCATCCTCTACCGACCAGTTCAGTCGGGTAACCTTGTTACCGCTGGGATACCATTTGGTCAGGTGTTGGTTCCCCGGTTTTTCCAGGTCCACCAGCACATATCCGTTTTGCGCTGAGGCAAAAGATAAGTTAAAAACACTGCCAGTCTGGCATTTAAGCTCCGCCGACTGCGTATAAAGAGGTTGGTCAGGGCCGATGCGCTTTACATCCGGGTCCTCCGCCAGAAAATAACGGACCACCGGATTACAGATCTGGGAATCCTCAGGAGCCAGCTCAATCTTATACCAGCCCTTTTTCCACCTTCCACCGGGCAAAAGGGCAATCCGACCCGAATTTTCATTCGAATGCCTGCTTTCCTGAATCATAGAGGTGACCATCCAGGCTGATGGCAAATGCTCACTTTTATAGGGATAAGAGCCCAATTTTTCATTCCATTCCTTGCGGGCAACCAGAAACCGATCCGGCTCGCCAAACGATGGTTCTATCCATATTTGCTCCGGGTCCTTCAGTTTGAAAATTCTCAGGCGAAAGGGCACGTTCAGGATGCGACCGTCGGAGGATACCGCGACAACCGTGGCGCTGAGTGAATCTGCAACCCGAATATTTTCAGGCACGGAAACCGAGAGGCTGGTGGTACCTTTTCCGCAATCGATAGCGGTTTCCTCCTGGTGTGACTCTCCGTTCAGGTCGGTTGCCTTGACGGCAATCGAATAACGGACCCGGGCACCTGTGCCAAAGGGGCTGATACCCTCCGAAATCGATCTCCATTTAAAAGTAAAACTGCCGTCCGTTTCCGTAACCGTGCGGATCGATTTGAACCGTATTTTCTGTCCGTTCATGGGGGTATAGGCGGATCCCCGTCCGATCGGCTGAAAGATTTGTACGTCAGCAAAGATTTCTGCAGCGGCAACCGGTTCCCCTGACAGCGCGGTAATTTTACCCGTAACAACAATTGTATCACCGGGTTGATAAATATTTGAATTGTTTTCCAGGGTCACCGTAAAGGCAGGTCGCCGGTATTGCTCCATCCGGATGGTCGCCTGTCCGAACTTGGTTTGCAGAAAATAATTCCCGGTTGAGCCCTTATACGGTAGCTTAATGGAACCATAAAAAACGCCTAACGAATCCACCTGAAATACCGATTCTCCAATCACCTGGTAACGGGGATCCTGCAATTTCAATTCCACGCTATCTCTCCCATGTATCGCAATAGAATCTCCGAAATAGTCAACCAGAACCCCGCGAAAAAAAATTTCTTCACCAGGCTTGTAAAGGCTCCGGTCGGTATAAAGCGTGAGTCCGGTGTGCTTATTCCTTTTCCCACTGTTCCATACCGGATAATACATTTCATTGGTAACCAGTGTATCCGACTTATTTACGATTTCCAACCGGTACGATCTGGGCGACGGATCATCGCGGCCCGGGCCTCCATCCGGGATTTCGAGCAGGCCATCAGCACCGGTTATCCTGCGGGTGCCCTTTTCAAGAATGGTGCGCCGCGCCTCTTGATCATACAATGAATACCAGGGCACTACGCCTATTCCAGTCAAGGCTGCCCCGGTTTCCCGGTCTCGAAAATAAAAAGTCCTTCCACCTCCAATACTTCCAACCACCAGGCTGGTCCGCGTAATGGACAGGGGTACTGCCGTCACCAGGTTATCTGCATGGTCAAAATCCTCTTTGTTGTAAAATACCAGCAAATAAAATCCTGAGGGAAGCGGATCCATTATAGCATTCGCCCGGTGCGGGTTCAGGTCACCGTTATCAGGCAGTTCGAACCTGCCCGTCCGGATATTCTTTAATTTTCCGATCCTCTGGAGCTTTTCTTTATTCAGGTCCTGGTTTTGCATGACTTCCCATTCCGTATAATAAGACAACGGACTGATCTTTACTATCCGGTAATTCAATGCTTTAATATTCCGGTATTCAATACTTACCGGAAATGTCTTTAAAGGGATTCCGTTCGATTCGGCTTGAACAAGCATAAAGGGCTGCCTGAGCCCCACAAGCATATTGGCACACATCTTCCCGTCCTGCGAATTTTTCCATGCGCCGGCCTTTACCAACCAATTTTCAGCTAACCGATTTTCCTTTACGTACTTAGCAGTATCAGCCTTATTGATTTTATAACGGGTGCCCAAATCGATATGATATTGTGCCAGGGCCTTATGCACCTGTGCATTTGAACTGTCGGTGCCTAATGTTTTAACCCAACCCAGCAATGCAGCCTCGTACAAACTATCACGAGAAAACATGCAGGACTCCTTCCGCAAATAATCCAGTCGCTGAATATCAACTTCAACCTGATGATAGCCAGACGAATACTGCAGCCAATCGGCATACCACTTCAAGGTCCGGTAGTACGGATTATTTTTGTCCTCGTGTTGATTATTGACGACCCGGATAAATTCCTGAGGATCGCCAAAAAGACCCGGGTCGCAGAATATCGCCGGCTTTAGATACGAAGGGAGAAATTCCCATACATTTTGAATGAAATCCAGGGCCTTTCTGATGGACACATCATATAGGGTAGGATTGTTTACCGTATCGGCCAGGTTTCCGTTCCACAATCCAGGCAAAGATGCTACGGTTATGGCCTTTAACTGATCCGGATCCTTCAGGGAAAGTTCATATTGCAAGAGAATAATGCGGTAAAACTGCTCCGGCGACCAAAGTTTCAGTGGTTGGTCAGATGAGACCTCCTCCATCGGATTCTGAGAGATCTGCCACCGATTCTCCGAATAATAGCGATAATAGAGTTCGCCAAGCATCCCATACTTAAGCGCTCCCTGAACGATTCGGGCATCCGGCAATTCTTTTTCAAGGGCTTTGATGGCCACCTCCTGACCGTCCTCCTCGAGCACCTGTGTATATTTAAGTTTATACAACAAGGCCCGTATTTCGGTTTCGGGATCATTATGCCCTTTGGATCGGGCATAAACCTGATCCGTCAGCTCCAGGGCAGAACGATAAAGTCCAATACCTTCAAGTGAATCGATACGCGACCAGATCTCTTTGTCGATTTTAAAATTGGAAACCGGAGCCGCAAGCAAGCCGGCGCCGGCAATAATGATGATCAGATACAATACCTTTCTCATGGTTCTGAGTTTAATTTCCCTTATCAATTCACCTGCCAAAGTTAATCATCCGGCTCTAACAACTGAATCGGCTCATTCTGCTAACTTTGCAGGAAATGGACTTATGACTATGATCAGATCAATGACCGGATTCGGAAAAGTGACTGCTGACCTTGGAAACAGGACAGCCAACGTGGAGATTAAGTGTTTGAACAGCAAACAGGCCGACCTGTACATCAAATTACCCGCCCTGTACCGGGAAGGTGAGAACCAGGTAAGAAACGAAATCAGCAAAACGCTTCAAAGAGGAAAAATCGAGCTCAGTGTCTGGTTCGAATCCACAGGCAATGAACGCAACGTGACGATTAATCAGGCAATCATTGTGGACTATCTCGAAC
>JBBQOG010000200.1:0-6635 GCA_038330665.1 Bacteroidales bacterium | reverse complement strand
GGACGAGCCTTAAAGACCTGATCAGCAAGCATCAGGACAGCCAGGAAATTCTGTCGAACTCCCGGTATCATCCTTAAACTAAAAATGCCCAACTTTGTTAAACACTAAACACTGGAAACCATGCTCAAAAGAAACTCAATTTACAGATGTGCTGTTTGTGGCAACATTATCGAAGTTCAGCACGTTGGGGGAGGCACTTTAACTTGTTGCGACCAGCCGATGGACTTTTTGGAAGGATCGAGAGCAGATGCAACTTTGGAAAAACATGTTCCTTTTGTTCAAAAAACCGATAACGGATACCTGGTGAAAATAGGGGAAGTGCAGGAACATCCGATGTTGGATGCGCACTTTATTGTATGGATTGAACTCAATACTACCAAAGGAACGTTTCGTAAATACCTTAAGGCAGGAGACAAACCGGAAGCCGTATTTACGTTGAATGGGGATGAAGAAGTTTTGGGTGCAAGGGAATATTGTAACCTGCATGGTTTCTGGAAATCTTAAAAATCTTTATATATGATCAGCACTAAAATTCAGGCCGCCATCGAGGAGCAAATCAATGCAGAAATCTGGTCGGCTTATCTTTATCTATCCATGTCTGGCTACTTTGAGAGGCAAAACCTCCGTGGATTTGCCAATTGGATGAAAATTCAGTGGCAGGAAGAGTTAACTCATGCCACCAAGTTTTTTGATTATGTTCATTCCCGCGGTGGACAAGTAACTTTAAAACCGATTGCAGGAGTCGGGAAAGATTGGGATAATGCCCTGGCCGTATTTACTGAGACCCTCAAGCATGAGCAACTGGTGACCTCCCTGATCAACAACCTGGCCAATATTGCCACGGAGGAACGTGACCATGCCAGCATAAACCTTCTGCAATGGTTTATTAACGAACAGGTTGAAGAAGAGGCCAATGCCGAACAAATTCTGGTACAGTTAAAAATGATCGGAGATAACGGATACGGGTTACTGATGCTCGATCGTGAGTTGGCCACCCGGGTGTTTGTTGATTCCACGCTCAAACCCTGAGTAAGGCAGCGGGCAAAAGCCAAAGGGCAGAAATATAGAATCAAGAATTAGATTTAAAATCTATAAGAAATGGATAGTCCTAAATTTTTGTGCCCATCTTGTGGGTATGTATATGATCCGGAAGATGGGGACATGACGGCAGGCATTGCGCCGGGCACTCCGTTTGAGGATCTCCCTGACGACTGGATTTGTCCCTTATGCGGGATCAATAAATCAGAGTTTACCGAAATCGACGAATAAATGAAAGCTGTAGAAGTTAAAGAAGGAATATACTGGGTTGGGGGAATCGACTGGAATGTCAGAAGTTTTCATGGCTATCTCACGCAAAGGGGATCAACCTACAATGCATATCTTATTGTTGATGAAAAGATTACACTTATCGATACGGTTAAATCTCATTTCACAGGAGAGATGATTGAACGGATTCGGTCGGTCATCGACCCTTCAACGATTGATTATGTGATTTCAAATCATGTGGAAATGGACCATTCCGGTGGATTACCGGAAATCATGAAGCTGGCTCCGAATGCGGCCCTGTTTTGTTCTCCGAAAGGAGAAATCGGATTGCGCGAACATTACAAGGAGAACTGGAATTTCAGACCC
The DNA here is from genome assembly GCA_038330665.1 of Bacteroidales bacterium. Lineage (GTDB taxonomy): Bacteria > Bacteroidota > Bacteroidia > Bacteroidales > UBA12481 > UBA12481. The sequence goes on along the minus strand of JBBQOG010000200.1, from coordinate 5,003 downwards.
ATGGAATCGGGTACCGTTTTAAACCTGGGAAAAAGGTCCCTGCATTTTATTCTGACTCCGATGGTTCACTGGCCGGACAACATGGTGGTTTATATGCCGGAGGATAAGATTCTGTTCTCAAATGATGCGTTCGGACAGCATCTGGCTTCGTCTGAGAGGTTCGATGATGAATATCCTCTGGATATTACGATGCTTGAAGCCCGGAAATATTATGCCAATATTGTGCTTCCCTATTCCAAGCAGGTACAAAAAGTATTGGTTGGTATACAGGACATTGATATAGAAGTTATTGCCAACAGTCATGGTATCATCTGGAGAAAGCATGTCAAGGATATTATCCGCAGCTATACCGGTTGGGCCAGCAATGAAACCCGAAAGAAGGCCCTGGTCATCTATGATACGATGTGGCACTCCACGGAAGCCATGGCCCTGACTATCCAGGATGCTTTTGAACAGAAGGGTTATACCACATCGTTGCTGAGTTTGCAGCACAATCATATTTCCGATATCATGACCGAGGTGATTGATGCGGAATATATTTGTATTGGCTCCCCAACACTCAACGGAAAGATGTTGCCGAGCATGGCTGGGTTTCTGACCTATCTATCGGGGCTGGCTCCAAAAAGCAGAAAGTCAGTGGTATTCGGATCCTATGGATGGGGTCCCAGGCAAATAGAGGATATCGCAGCCATATTGACGGAATCGGGGTTTGAAGTGGTGGCAAAGGAAAAAAATAAATTTGTTCCTTCGCCGGAGGAGCTCAATGCCCTTCGCGAAAGAATTCAAGGGTTGCTATGATTTTCAACTTCACGAATATTTGAATCCGCTGTGATCAGAATTCAGCATTCTGAATTGGAATCTCAACATGCTTAATCCTTCTGTTCCCCCGCTAATCCTATACAAAGCCACGCCAGCATCCCCATTCCATGGGTGAGTGCGGTTTCGTCCACATCAAATTCCGGATGATGAACGGGATGATCTGCAGAAAGCCCTCCGGTACCCAAACGGTAAAAAAGTGCCGGGAACCGCTCCGAATATCTGGCAAAGTCCTCACCGGTCATTCGTAAAGGCAAATCCATTACCTGGCTGGAACCGGCGAAGGTTTCGGCCAGTGCTTTAAGTTTCCGGGCCAGCATAACATCATTTTTAAGTGCAGGGTAGCCTGAAACGATACGACAATCCAATGTTCCTCCCATAGCGGTTACGATACCATCGGCGGTTTTTCGGATCTCTTCCAGTGCAAGCTCACGCCACTTTTCATCCATGATTCGAAAGGTTCCCTCAATCCTAACCGATGGAGGAATCACATTGGTAGAACCCAGGGCTTCGAACTTGCCAAATGACAGGACCGAAGGAATATCCGCAGGAATTTTACGGCTGACAATCTGCTGGAGCCCTACGATCAGATGGCTGGCAATTAAAACGGAATCGATTACTTTATGTGGCAATGCGCCGTGTCCGCCAATTCCTTTCACCTCAAAATAGATTTCATCTGTTGAAGCCATGTACGGACCTTCCCGGAAACCAAACATACCGGAGGGTAATTCCGGATAAACATGCTGGGCGATAATATAGTCGGGCAGCGGATTATCGAGCAACCCCGATTCCAGAATTTTGAGCGCACCCCCGGGAAGGAGTTCCTCACCGGGCTGAAAGAGGAAGCGGATACAGCCTTTCCACTTATTTTTCAAGGAGTTAAGTATATGTATGGCACCCAGAAGAGCAGCCGTATGAACATCGTGCCCGCAGGCGTGCATCACCCCCGGATTCTTCGACCGGTAAGCCACCTCGTTATTTTCCTGAATGGGTAGCGCATCCGTATCTGCCCTTATCACGAGGTATTTTCCCTTCGCACTCCCTTCAAGTACGCCAGTCACACCCGTAACTGCCGTACGTTCATGCGGAATACCCCACTGATCCAGAACGTACTCAATATAATTGGCTGTTTCGTATTCCCTGAACGACAATTCAGGGTTTGCATGCAGGGTGCGCCGGATAGATATGACCTCTTCAGAAAGCTGACCGGCCAGTTGTTTGATTTCGATGGGGTTCATAATCACGATTAAAAATCCAGACTTAAGGAGAGGTAAAACAGGTTAGGAAGCAGTACATAATTTTCAATTCCCCAGGCCCAGTCGGCCCGAATAAAATAACCCAGAAGCCGGCTTCTTACCCCAAAACCAAATCCGGAAACGATAGGCTCATTACCCTTGTTAATCAAGATATAAAAGGGTCCGTTTTCGATCACTTTATTATTCAAATGGTTTCGCTTATCCCAGGGTGTCGGCCCGCTCCAGGCGGTCCCAACGTCAAAGAATCCGATAATCTGAAAATTATTAAGGAAATCAGAATTGATGGGCTTATTGGCAAAATATCGAAAAACCGGCCAACGGAGTTCGGAATTGAACAGGGCAAAGCTGTTTCCGTTTCGGATATTCTGGGAAAATCCTCTCATATTGGTCGCAAGAGCCTGAAACATAAAATTCTGCCTGGGATCGATAGGAGTGTCTGGCAAGAACTTCGGGTAAGCAGGTTTGGGTTTAAGTTCCTCTATATTATACCAGTTGTCGACACCGCCCAGATAATACAACAATCGTCCCGAACCAAATGAAGTACTGGCGGCAAACCGGTTTGCCCAGATCAGGGTGCGATGAATGGGCTGATAATGCCGGATATCGGCACCCACCACAAATACATCCGTCCAGCCACCGTTAATCATCTGGTAGTACTCCCCGAAGATTTTGGCCCGGAGCCCCTCCAGCAGGTTCAGGGTAATCATCCGGGTATTGTCGAAAATATATTCCAATTTAACGCCTGCCCAATAATTTCGGGTCCCGGTGCTGTCAAGACTTCTCTTATCAATCGAGAGCAGGTCATAGCCGTTTATTCGTCCGTTTAAAGTGAGTCTCAGGGAACTCACCTGACTAAACGGATATTTCAGCAGGTAAAAAAGCTCCTGGGTGGTGGCCCTGAGGGGGGCATTTGAACCCTGACTTAAAGTCCGATAAACCTGACGGTGAAAAATGATCTCCTTATCCAGTCGCTTTTTCAGGTTTTCGAAGCTGAGCAGATATTCATTACTTTCCAGTCCGCTTCCGAAACTCACCCCTCCGGTAAGTTTATAATCCTCAAATAAATCCTGTGTACCCACTTTGAAGAGCATGTTAAAGCCGGGGTTATAATAGCCGGCACCGCCCGAAAAGGGTTGGTAAGAGGAATTGAGAAAAGAAAAATCAACCTGGGAGGCCAGGTAATTCATATAAAAAGAAGGCTGATAAATCCTGAGGGGGGGATTATCCCAGGCCAGGCCGGTGACGGGATTTTTAAAAACCGTGTTGGAAGGCTTCACTGTCCTGTTTTGCGGGGCTTTCCGTTCGGCTTCGAAAACATAATTATTGATATTGATGGCACGCGTTTTTGCCAGGGTATCCCCTTCAAGAAAAAGCGGACGCCGGGGAGCCTGCTGAATGTTGGATGCGGCTTCAGCTGCTGCCGCGGCGGCAGCACTGATGCTGTCCCTGCGTACCAGGTCGCGGGTAAGTTTACCCCTAAAAACGGTGACCGGCAATTGAGCCTCCCGGGTTAAACCCGTTCCGAGGGTACCTCTGGCCAGTTTATATTTTCCTTTGCTGTAAAAGAGCGAAGTCCATTCATTTGTCGATCCTGAAAAGGACTCGTCAAGGATGTTCCGGTTATAATTGGTCAACGGGGCAATTCTGGTATTGAATGCATAGTGGACCGTGGTATCGATGGCAATCACCGCGCTATCATATTCGGCTACATAACGGTTACGAACCCCATTGTCGTCGCCCAGAAAATAATATTTCCCATCCTTCAGTCTATCCGGCTGGAACCGGTCGACATACTTGTCCTCGGCCAATCGGGTTAAAACATCCGCATGTCCGGAATAATCATAAATAACGATATCCAGGTTCTGCTGGATATTCTGGCTCTCCTTCTGGCTTTCAAGGGACAGATCTTTCCTGTTGGAGGTAAAAATGATCCTCGAAGAGTGATCGATGAAGCGAGGCGAGAAATCGTCTGCCCGGTCGTTGGTGATCCGTTCAATGGTATTGGCAACCAGATTATAAATAAATATATCAGACTGTCCATCCATCACACCTGACAGGACGAGATTCAATCCATCATCAGAATAGGAAAAGTCGAGTATCTTATTTAACTGCTTGATCTCCTGATGCTCCCATTTCCTTGTATCCATCGGAAACCGGCTCAGCCGCATTTTACCCTTAAACTCCATGAACATCGACAGGGAGGCCGAGGTAGGATGCCAGGCGAGAACCGGGAAGGAATGGTCCTCAATCTGGCCAAGCTTGGCGCCGGTCTGATATATTTTTTTTGATTTATTCTTCTCCACATCATAAAGCATCACGCGAATCTGCCCTTCGGTATTTGAAGTATAGGCAATATACCTTCCGTTTGGACTGATCCTGGCGCGCAGTAATTCAGTGGCTTTGCGGTTCTTCAGTTTGACCAGGTCAGTTGTGGGAAGACTGTCTGCATTGCTGAGTTCACCATATCGGGTTTTAAAGAAATGCTTCCATTCATAACTGAGTGCGTTGATGTTCGTACCCAGTACGTTCATAAATCCTGCAGACGAATTCTTGTTGATCTTGGTAAAATAGATGATTGTGGGGATCACCGACTTTCCGAAGGTTTCCGATATAAAATACCAGATTGAATGTCCCGCATAAACAGCATCCTGCCCCTGCAGACGGTTGAACTTGTCGAACCGCCCTGACAATATTCCGTCCTTTACCCGGTCTTCGGTTTCAATGTCCCATCCTTTTGAAATGTAGGAGAGCAGTCCGTTGTAAAACCATTCGGGCAGATTCAGCAAGGTGGAACTGGCCAGTCGATCGCGGACATTTCCTCCGTAGAGCATTTCCCGCATGATGACCTCTGCAATGGCTGCAGAGATCTGCTGGTCAAATTTGCGGTAGTCACCCTCAAAGTAAAGAAAAGCCTTGTTATCCAGGATTTGT
>JBBQOG010000199.1:0-6639 GCA_038330665.1 Bacteroidales bacterium | reverse complement strand
GCAATTTGTGCGCAAAATGAATGTCTGTAGGGGAGTACCCGCGGGTACTCCCTCTTCACCGAGGGAACACCGGGAGGACCCTTGAGCATTGACCCGAAATAAATCAAAAGTTCCGTGGTATAGGATTGCGGACAATCATATTATCCTATATAGATGCAGTTTGGAGATCGGAATGGAAAAATAATGTCGGATCTATATTTTATCTTTGATTGTCCCCCCAATTTTATCCTGCGAATCTCATGTAAATAATTAAAAAACTGGTATTTGCAATTTTCTTGCTGAATTCCATGCATGGATTCGGCCAGCAATACCTGATCGAGAGAACCATACGCGATCGCGAAACCAATGCTCCCGTTGGCTCGGCCGAAGTTATCCTGAAAAACAGCAGCCGCGCCACTGCTGCCTCTGAACAGGAAACGGGATTGGAAATCCGCCGCTTTATGGTGCGGGATTTCAGGTATATTGAAAAATGCGAGTTCCTCAACGACCGGCTCTACTTTCTGTATCAGCCTGATATGGGGAAGAGGATCAAGAAGTTGTTTTCGATCTGGATATAGATCTCTCAGAAGAATTCACGGTATGGGACTCGGGGGGCTGGGACAATAAGGCAAAAGGCAGAAGGCAAAGGGCAAAAATTAGTCCTAAGAGATAGGAAACAGGAATCAAGTTAGATTCGTATTTAATTGATAATGTAGCTATTATCACTTTATTCCTTTTTGTCTTTTTACTAATTTTTGCCTTCTGCCTTTTGCCTTTTGCCTTTTGCCTTTTGTCGCAGCCCCATGACAACTCTAACGGGCGGGAGGTGGTGACGCTCCGAGGGTTGCTTTCTTTCCCATTTCGCATCACGCGTTTCGCATCACGCGTTTCGCATCACGCGTTTCGCATCACGCGTTTCGCATCACGCGTTTCGCGTTTCGAATGGGCGCCTGCGAGGCGCCCCTATTTATCAATGGTCAATACATATCTTCCCGCAGTAACCCAAAACCCACCCCTGCCGGCATCATCCGTAATGACCTTTATCTCTGAAGATTCGTTAAAAGGTTTGCCATTTATCAGGATCAGCTTTCCGGGTAGGCTGATAAAGGCTTTGGTACCCGCGGGAATTTCGGTAGTCAGAGTAAACCGGTTATTCTCCCGGGCCCATTCTACCCGTATGTTGCCCTTTGGGGAGGGTACGATTCCCCTGGCCCACTTCAGATCGCCGGGATATGGAGCGATCCGGAATTCTTTCCAGCCGGGAGCGATGGGCTCAACTCCCAATACCTTCTGGGGAAGCAGGGCCGTGGGACCCGAGCACCAGGCATGCGAAGTGGAGCCGATATCGCCGGTCCACTCCTCCACATTCCAGCCTTCCTGCCAGCCCCCGTTAAAGGAAGCCAGCTTCATCTGATCGCCCCAGTATTTGCGGATATAATCCAACGACCACTGATCCTCCTTTTCAAACATCGAGTATACTACATAATAGGCGAACGACATCTCGCTGGCCCGGTTCCGGCTTTTTATATAGCTGATTATCTCCGATTTATCTTCATTTTTCACTAACCCATACAGCAAGGCATATACCTGGGTTTGCTGACTGCACACTTTGCTGCCATAACTATCGGCATACAGTTTCTGATCGGGCGACCAGAACCATCGCCGGATATTCTCCTGTAAAAGTGATGCCTGGCTGGTCCATTTTTTCGCCTGATCTGAATCGCTCATCACCGTTTGGGCGAGGTCGGCCGCTTGTTGCAATGCAGCATAATAGAGGCAGTTGAGCCCGGTAATTTCTTTTTGCTGATCCATCGGATAGGTATCCGGATGGTCCAAAACGATCCATCCCGGAACGTTCGACAGCACCCCATGTTCCTTGCCCACCAGGGTTTCAAATTTCCCCATCAGCTTAACGAGATTGGGATATATCTCCTTGATGAGATCCGGTTTTCCGAAATACTGATAATATTCGCCAAGCATGATCACCCACTCCAACTCGTAATCCACCAGGTAGCCGGAGGTTCCTTCCCCGATCAGCCAGTCGGTAGGATATCGCGACCGGATCGACCCATCGGCAGCCCATCGTTGCGACCAGGCTCCCGACAGGATATTATATCGTGTCAGAAATTCCGAACTTAATCCGGAGGCATAAAAGGCATATTTCTGCAAATATCTTGAATCCCCAGCAATGTACTGGGTTTGCTCACGCCAGGGGGTATCCATGTAGGTATCCTGACTGCATAATTTCAGGGTAACGCGGCCCACATTCCAGATCCGGTTCAGCAGGTCATCGGAGCATTCAAACTTTCCTTCGTCAATAACGGCAAAATGCCTGTTAATTGCTGATATACTGTTGATTGTGATGTTTTTGTTTGCCGGAAAGGTAACATAACGGAATCCCCTCCAGGTAAACGGGTTCCATTGCTGGTTTCCGGTACGGGTTAAATAGTGGTCCTCGTACTTCACCCGGCGGGTAAAATCGGCCGACCGGTTGGGAAACAGCCTTTCCGCCGTTCCGATGGTTAGATCAATCCCTGCCCCGGATGCAGTCAGGTCAAAAATCGGAACCCCGGTGATCTCTTTGCCAAAGTCATAAACCACCCAGCCATTCACCATCCAATGGTCCACCGGATAAACGGTTTCTCTGAATAATGGCGGACGTTCCACCAGCACAATCTGGTTCCAGGGCGCCACCGGCGGGATTCCGATCGAATGGGCCTTGGTCCAGTGTGAATCATCAAAGCCATTTTGTTGCCATTTTTCCGGCATGTTGCGACTATCAAATTTCTCGATAAATCCGATCAGGTTGGGGGCGCCATCTCCCGAGCCGGTCCTCATCTCCGTTTTGGGTTCCCATCCGGAATCAGTAGAAACCAACCAGGATTCATCGCTATTTATATCCATTGCAGAACTGCCCGTAACCGTTGCTTTTGCCTGGAAAAAGAACCCACCGCGGGCGTTTATCCGGTGATGCATTCCGATGCCGTAATTATAAACTATTGCCGATATGGTATTTTCCCCTTTGTGAAACAGGGAAGTCAGATCGAACTTTTCATAAACCTGATATTCAGGGTCGCAATTCATCGGGCATCGGTCGACCAATTGACCATTGACATAAACATCCGCAACGGCATAAGCTGAAATATAAGCAGATAGGTTATCCGGTTTTTCCTTTAGGGTGATGGTTTTTCGTACCAGCAGATACTGGTTAAGTGGATTTTCCGCACCTGCTGCCCAGATCCATTTGGCCCTGGCCTCCTTACCATCCAACAGCAGCGAGGGTTGGGCAATCGTTCCATAATTCTTAAGATTGGTAGTGGCACTTTGAGAATGCACTTTACCCCAGAAAATCAGGCAAAAGAGCAGCAGGGCCAGTGAGATTTTTTGTTTCATCCCGTAAAGATAAGGTTTTGATAAAGTAAGACCGATTAGATTCGATGATCCCGGAAACATTCACGGTTAGGGGAAAACGGCCTGTTCCTCAATGCCGGCGGACCTGTGTGTCCGCATCTTTATCAATGGTGTGACAGTTTGTAGGGGATGAGCCGCGGCTCATCCTTCGTTACCAAGGCTCCTGGGAGCATTCGTGGTTTGGGACGGGGTCCCCTAGGGAGCATTCGTTGTATGGGACGGGGTCCCGACTTTCGTCGGGATGACAACTCGCTGAGGGTAAGGTACTAGCCGACTGCCGGTTGCCGACTGCCCACTGCCCACTGCCCACTGCCCACTGTCACTCCTCACTTCCTCTCTCAGCTCTCAACAGTTCTCTTCTTCCGTCCAATCCTTCCCATTTTTTCGATTTTAGGAAATACTTGATTAGCTCACCAAACAATAGATTTTTTAGGCTTTGATCTGAATTGCTTATACTACATTCTATAATCCTGGGATTTAAGACTTCCTAGAGTAATACAAATTTATAATGATAGACGATTGATAATGAAACGATTAAAAGCAACCATTCATCTCCTATCAACAAATTCTATCGACATTCTATCAACAAAAGCAAATTTTTTACTGGTTTTTGTTGATAGAATAGCGGCGAACTTTTAAATTCCTTACAGGTTGCTGATTTACGGCATTACCCCTATTCAGGCGGGCTCCATGATCCATTTAACGGCACTCTTCCCATTCACCACATATTCATAAGCCCTGGCGGGGGTATTTTCAATTTTCACATAAGGGGCGTTCGATTCTCCCTCAGAGGTTTAGTGACCCTCCTTCTCGGAGAAGTTGCATGCTGTAAAAGTAAAAAGCTTTCTGCCGGGATTTCCAGTTAAAAGGTTCGGTCAGGATTCCTAAAATTTAGATGGAGGGCACCCAGGATCTTCTTAGCTTTATGGATTATTAATTATTCGATTTAATTCCGATAAATTATTCAGCCAGATCATGATAAAATCAATTTTCAGGAATATTTTAATTATTTCATTTTTAGGTCTTTGCTGCTCCCTGACTCCTGGGAAAGACCGGATACGCCAGGACTTTATAAATCCTCCATTAAGCCTGAAATCCAGGCCGCTATGGTTCTGGAATAAACCCCTGAGCAAAGAGCAGACGCTTAAAGTAATGAAGGACTCAAAGGCGGCAGGTTATTATGGACTAGGCATACTGCCCTCATACGGGATGACCCCCGAATATATGACCCGTGAATTTATGGCACAATATAAAACTGCGGTGGAAATTGCCGATAGTCTGGGTATGAAGCTGTGCCTGTACGACGAATTTTATTTCCCGAGCGGAATGGCCGGGGGTAACCTGGTAAAACAATTTCCGGAGGCGGTCAGCAAGCGGCTCGATAAAACGGAAATTGCGGTAACCGGTCCGAAAAGTATTACTCAACTCTTGCCGGTCGGTGAATTTTTGGGTGCCGTAGGCATGGAAAATGACTTATTTACCCGGATCGATCTTTCGGGAAACGTAAAAAATGGCACCCTTAAGGCAGATATTCCATCGGGCGACTGGAAGCTGATGATTTTCACACTGAACCCTGATAGCTCATCGGGCCGTAACCACTGCGATTACCTGAGCCCGGAGGCGGTGGATAAATTTATCGGACTTACGTATGAGAAGTATTATCAGGCCTTTCCAGAGCATTTCGGAACCACGATCGATTATGCTTTTTATGATGAACCCTGTCTGCGCTGGGTGGAGGGCGGTCGCACCTGGACCGGCAAATACAATGAAAAATTCCAGGCGAAGTATGGGTACAGTCCGGTTTTGTATTACCCGGCACTCTGGTATGATATCGGAAAAGAAACCGAAGCCGCGAGGAATTTGTTGCTGGGGTTTAGGGCAGAGCTCTATTCCGCCGGTTTTCCGAAAACCATCAATGACTGGTGCCGTGACCACCGGATTCAGCTCACCGGACATGTGGACCAGGAAGAGATCCTCAACCCGGTGGCCACCTGCGGGGATCTGATGAAATCGTTTAAATATCAGGATATCCCGGCGGTGGATGAAATCTTTTATTACGGAAGATCTTCCTATGTGTACAAAGTAATCAGTTCTGCGGCAAATAATTACGATCGGCCCTTAACCGCCACGGAATGTTATGGGGCCATGGGCAAAATGTCGGAAAAAATCCTGTACCAGGAAGCCATGGATCAATTTGCAAAAGGAATTAACCTGATGGAACCACACGCGGTGTGGTATACGGATGAAATTGATATCCAGCCTGACCTGTCGCCAACCAGTAAAAAATTCGGAGCCGCCATTCCGGCATTCAACGATTATATCGGTCGGTTACAGCTTCTGCTCCAGGGTGGAAGGCATGTGGCTGATATAGCCGTCCTGTACCCGATTGCTTCCCTGCAGGGGAGTTACCATTTTGGTCCGGGTGACCCGGGCATGGGTGGTATCATCCCGGGTGAGGCTGACTATCTGGATATCGGGGAGATGCTCTCCTTGCAGGTCAGGAGGGATTACACTTTTATCCACCCTGAAATTCTGGATGAAAAATGTGTGGTCAAAGGCGATAAAATTCATCTGAACAATAAAACCAATCGGGAAGAATATGCCGTTTTTATCATGCCCGGATCAAAAACCATCCAACTGGCAAATCTGAAGAAGATAAAAAAGTTCTACGACCAGGGAGGAAAAGTGATTGCTACTTCCTTACTGCCTGAAAAATCGGCTGAACCGGGAAAAGATGCGGAGGTAAAGCAAATCATCACCGAAATGTTTGGGGAAGCGGCGTATCCAGTGCCGGGAATGATCCATGTGACTGCTTCAAGTACCTGGAACACTGGCGGTTTTATCCCGGCCTATGCAATAGATAATAATCCTGAAACTGCATGGAAACCCTCAGAGGATAATCCCATGGGTTGTGCGTTCGAAATCGGGCTGGGCGGAACACGAACTACCAACCAGCTGAAAATATTCACCCGGAGTGTTAAGCCCTGTAAATGTTCGGTAATTTTCTTCGACGAAGCAGGAAAAGCAGTGGCCGGTATCGAGGAAGCCACCATTAACGGGCAAAAAGGGATGCTCACCGAAACAAATCTGGATACGGGAAAGGCAATCGCTTCCTCACTTTGGATTTATGCAGATACCTCTTCTTTTAAAGATTTTTCGATCTCGGAGATTGAGGTTCTGGACCCCGACGGCCATAATATCTTGTCAGATCTGAAATCTTTCAGCAAGCGCACCAATGGCAATGGAGGG
>JBBQOG010000198.1:0-6641 GCA_038330665.1 Bacteroidales bacterium | reverse complement strand
ACCGGATGGATATTCTTGCGTTCCACCAAAAGCGGGCAGCTGTTTTTTGATTTTGGAAAAGACGGGAAGTCGCACTTTTTTGCTGCTCCCACGGGGACTAAGGACAAAGAAGGTTATCAGGCTCAAATCCTGACTAAATCTGATCAGTATATTGCAAGTTCACCAGCCGTGGCTATTAATAAATGGAACCATTTAGCTATTGTTATTAATGTTCCGTCCAAAACTTTGAGTGCATACGTTAATGGAGTGCTGGTCAGCGAAACGAAGAATGTAGAGGTGGAATCAGCACAGCTATTCGCGAATAATCCAGGAGAAAAAAATAAACTTTACATCGGAAAATCGCTGGCTTCAGATCATCCCTATTTAAATGCCATGTTGCACGATTTCCGGATCTATAGAATCGCTTTGAGTGAAAAGCAAATTGCCAGAATTCATGACAATTCTTTGAAAAAGGAAGAAGTGGTAGTCAGACGAAGAGAGGACCCCGACATGAATCTTCCCGCTTTTCCCGAAACCACTCCGCAGTTGTATAATGCCTATCTGACCAGCGTTCCGGATATTCAGGTGGAGACCGTAGTTGGCGATCTGCCAAGATTACCACGCTATTTACAGGGCGTCTACCGCAATAAAATGGACGGGCCAAAGGTACGAGTGCTGTGGTCAGCACCGGAGGATAATAGTCAGGTGCTTACCCCTGGCACCTATACCGTAACGGGAAGAATTGCCGGAACCGACCTGCAGCCAAATGCCGTTATCCTTGTTAAAGAAGCTAAAGAGCCTGCTACACCCGATCGAACGCTGGAAGTTTTTAATCTTGATCAGGTTTCATTAAACACCGATATTGATCATAACAACACAAAATTTATCGAGAACCGTGATAAATTCATAGCCGGCCTTGCCCATACCAATCCCGACAATTTCCTTTATATGTTTCGTAATGCCTTTGGGCAAAAACAGCCTAAGGGAGCTGAACCCCTTGGGGGATGGGATAGCCAGGAAACTAAATTACGCGGTCATGCTACCGGGCATTATCTGAGTGCTATAGCTCAGGCTTATGCGAGTACCGGTTATGATGCGTCGCTCCGGGCAAATTTTGCTGATAAAATGAAATATATGGTGACCACGCTGTATGATTTATCACAAATGTCGGGTCAACCACAAACAACCGGAGGAGAAAATGTATCAGACCCGATAGCGGTGCCCCCCGGTCCGGGTAAATCAGATTTTGATTCAGATTTGAGTGTAAAAGGTATCCGGACAGATTACTGGAATTGGGGCAAAGGATTTATTAGTGCCTATCCGCCCGACCAGTTTATTATGTTAGAAAATGGAGCGAAGTACGGAGGGGATAAAGCTAAAATCTGGGCACCCTACTATACCTTGCATAAAATCCTGGCCGGGTTGATGGATATTTATGAAGTCAGTGGCAATGAAAAGGCGTTAGAAATAGTAAAAAATATGGGCAACTGGGTATATGCCCGTTTGAATCAGTTGCCAACCGAAACACTGATCAGTATGTGGAACCGGTACATTGCAGGAGAGTTTGGGGGAATGAACGAAGCCATGGCAAGACTGTATCGGTTGACCCATGAGCCTCGTTATATGAACGTTGCACAATTATTTGATAACATTAAAGTGTTTTATGGTGATGCTGAACATTCTCACGGACTGGCAAAAAATGTAGACCTGTTCCGTGGATTACATGCCAATCAGCACATCCCTCAGATTATGGGGGCACTTGAAATTTATCGTGACTCCAATGCTCCGGAATATTATCATATCGCGGATAATTTCTGGAATATGGTCACCAATGATTACATGTACAGTATCGGAGGAGTTGCAGGAGCACGTAACCCCAATAATGGGGAGTGTTTCACCAGTCAGCCGGCCACCCTTTATGAGAACGGTTTTTCTGCCGGCGGCCAGAATGAAACGTGTGCCACCTATAATATGCTCAAATTAACCCGGAACCTTTTTCTCTTTGATCAGCGTGCCGAGTTAATGGATTATTATGAGCGTGGGTTGTACAATCACATTCTTGCTTCTGTGGCAGAACACACCCCTGCAAATACCTATCACGTGCCCTTGAGAGCAGGTTCTGCAAAACAGTTTGGAAACGCTGATATGGATGGGTTTACGTGTTGTAACGGCACGGCTCTTGAGAGTAGCACCAAACTTCAAAACTCAATCTATTTCAAAAGTGCAGACAATATGGCTTTGTATGTGAACCTTTATGTGCCATCAACATTAAAATGGAGCGAAAAGAGCATAACAGTCACGCAAACAACCTCTTTTCCAAAAGAAGGCCACACAAAATTGACCATTAATGGTACGGGTGAGTTTGACCTTCATGTTCGCGTGCCACATTGGGCAACTAAAGGATTTTTTGTGAAGATAAATGGCAAGGAAGAAAAAGTTAAAGCGGTGCCTGGAAGCTATCTTTCGGTAAGCCGTAACTGGAAAGACGGGGATACGGTTGAGTTGACTATGCCGTTTGATTTTTATTTAGAGCCGGTTATGGATCAGCAGAATATTGCCAGTTTGTTTTACGGACCCGTTTTACTGGCCGCTCAGGAGCCCGAGGCACGAAAAGACTGGCGCAAGGTCACCTTCAATGCAAAAGATATCAGTAAATCCATATCAGGTGATCCTGAGCAGTTACAATTTGTTATTGACGGGGTTGTTTTTAAGCCTTTTTATGAAACGTATGGGCGTTACTCGGTTTATCTGGATGTGATCTTAAAATAGAACAAGTAAAAGAACGCGGGGCCCACACTGTTAAAGGAATTACCGTGTGTTGAGCAATAGGTCCGGTATTAATCGGCACTTAACCTACTTTATTGGATGCATTAACACCGCTTCCGGAGGCTCGAATGGCCTATCAAATGGCAATACGGTCGAAAAATTGAGGAACCAAGTGAAGTTCCAGCCCCTCTTTTTCCGTGCATTAATTTTGCGAATTACTTAAATACCTCATGTCTATGTTTGGAAATGAGATCATATATTGAATCCCTGATTTTGCGAGGAACCAGTTTTAACCCATAGAGAAGTGGAAAGGCACCTTTCAATCTCTTTAAAACGCGCAATACCGCGCCCGATTTAACATAAACCTTTCCGTTTTCGAACAACACAATTGATTGGTCGTAATTGGCAGGGAACCCGCTTTCAGTAAGCAATTTTTTACCTTCATCAGAATAAATCGATAGGAAATCAAACTTCTCTTCCCCACCGTTGTTGATGATAAACTGCATCGTCTTGCTGCAAAGCACGCATTGATCATCGACCAATAATGTGGACTTATTTTTCATTATTTCCCCTTTGTCCATCTCTTTGATAAGTTAAATGACTATCAAAGGAGCGAAAAAAAATTGACCATCCCGTTGGCACTTCCACCATGGGAGCCTTAAATTTGATCGGGCAAATGGGGTGGGTTGAAATCGCAGCCGGGCTGAGCAAGGTTAGCCGGTCCACCTCATAACCAGATCAGTTTTGAAAGATTAATTTTGGTATTTTAGGGCCGAACTCCAATTGGTGATGAAAAAGATAGTATTCTTCATTCTGGTCTTTGTCGGATTGCAAACTCTTTACGGTCAGGGTGGAAAGTATATTGTCCGGAATTATGACCTGTTGAGTGAAATTAACCTGAACGGCTCCACCTGGGCCATGATTCAGGATACCAACGGGGTCCTGTATTTCGGTTCGGATTTTGGATTGGTCACCTATAATGGGGCCTATTGGGAACTGAAGTCCAAAGATCAATCCATCATACGAAGTTTATATTACGACAGCCAAAAGAGAGTTGTTTATGGCGGTTTTGATGATTTCGGATTTATCGACCATACTATTTCAAAAGGATTTGTTTTCCGCTCCCTAACCGGGCTTTTACCTGATAGCTTAAAGGAATTCGGCGATATCTGGAATATCAGCGAGATCGGGCGGAAGCTATTTTTCCAATCGAAAACGAGAATATTTATTCTTGAAGAGAATCAGATAAAGTCAATCCCCGTAAGGGATTGCTACCATAGGGCTTATACGCTGGCAGGCTCTTATGTAATCAATCAGAGTGGGATCGGTCTGACCTATTTTGATGGTAATGACTTTCAATTACTTAAGGGGGGTGGGTTTTTCAGCGATAAGATCATCAGTTGCCTGATCGAAAGGCCGGATAAGAGTGTTCTGGTGGGTTGCAGAAATGAAGGCCTTTATCTTTTTGATCCGTCAACCGGGGAGATCAAAAATCCTTTTCCTCAAAACCCGGGCACCGGCAGTGAACTGGCCCGAAACAAGATTTACCATGGTATATCACTGCCCGACAATAATTTGGCAATAGCCACCTTGTCTGGAGGTACCTTTTTGATAAGCGCTGAGGGCAAAATTCAGAAAGTGTTGAACCGTAATCATGGATTGCGCGATAATGTCAATTATTTTCTGGGGCTCAGCAGGGATTTTAACCTCTGGATATGCACCAGCAACGGCATTTCCTCCTTCAACATCAATTCGCCGTTCATCTTGTGGGATTATACCTCAGGAATCGATGGGGTGGTTCTTGATATTGCTGATTATCAGAAAAATATATTAATCGGTACCCTAACGGGATTATATGAGATTGCCGGGAGTTTTCAGGACGAGTCGCTGCTGCCGCAAGGAGCCAGACGCCTGCTCAACTCGGAAGTCTGGAGTCTGGTAAATGTGTTGAGGGGCGGGAAAAGCTTTTTATTTATCGGTTCCGGGAACGGATTGTACCAGCTTGATCATTCTGTTCCGGTGCTGGTTAACAAGGGAGATCTGATCCTGAAGCTTCTTCATCTTCGGGCCGACCCGGATGTTTTGCTGGCCATGCATGCAGACAATATCGATGTTTACCGTTGGAACGGTTCCACTTTTGTATTTCAAAAGCAGGTTAGCCATCAGTTTAACGGTTTCCGAACGGCTGCTGAGGACGATAAGGGATATTTGTGGATAGGAACCCGTAATGCTGAAGTGGTGCAAATATCAATAGATGAATTGCTTAATTCCAGCAGCCACCCTAAAAATTATTCCCTGGATACTGATTTAACGGATGTCATTGAATATCTGGGGAAAACGCTTTTTAGCAATCGTAACGGGTTGTTTTCATTTAATTACGCATCTGGAAATTTTGAAAAAACGCAATTATTTGGTCCGGAAATTTCCGGAATCAAACGGATGATCTCCACTCTTAAGAAGGACTCTCATGGGAACATCTGGTTGGGAGGAGAGGATATTCTCCTTGCCCGGCCCGATGGGACCTATACAATGGATAAGTTAAATTTCCAGGAATTAAAAGAGGTGTTTTCGGCTTTTGTTTTCCTGCATACTCCGGATCAGAAAACCTGGATTGGAGGTAACAATGGTGTTTACCGGTATAATAATCGCATTAACCTGAAGTTTCCGGTAGATTTGCAGACGATCATCAACAGGATTGAGGTTCTTCAGGATACGACACTCTTTCTTAATGCCGCCTCGCCGGAGCAAGCAAATCAGGGATATCTAAATGCCGCCGATAATAGGTTACTGGAAATCGACCTCAACAAGCGGAACAGTCAGGTTACATTTTCCTATTCCCTGCCGTTTTTTGAAAACGAAAAGTATACCTCCTACTCGTATCAACTGGAAGGCTATGATGATACGTGGAGCGAATGGTCGCAGGGAACAAAAGTGACCTTTTCGAACCTCAAGCCCGCGGAGTACCGGTTCCAGGTTAAAGGAAAAACGATCTATAACCAGATTGGCCATCCTGCAGAGGTTCGTTTTTCTGTTCCTCGTCCCTGGTATTTTTATAAAGCCATGATCGTTCTTTATGCACTATCTCTAGCCCTGATCATTTACCTGATTGCCAGATACATTTCACGAAAAAGTATACGGAAACATTTGCGGATAGAAGATATTATCAGGAAGCGGATTCAGGAATCCAACCGTGCCCACCTACTCAACCTGATGAATGCACATTCCGGTTCGTTGGAAGATCCTTCCGAATTAGCGGGATCACCCGGGCGGAACCCAGCTTCACCGAACCTGATTGAATCCAAGGAGCAGCAGTTTCTCGCGATGGCCTTGAAAGTCCTTGAGAAGCATATGGGAGACCATAACCTCACGGCCGGAGTCTATTGCAAAGAGCTGGGCATGAGCCAGGCAAAAGTTTACCGAAAACTGATATCCACCACTGGAATGTCGATTAATGAGTTTATCCGAAATATCAGGCTCAAAAAAGCTGCACAATTATTGATCGAAACGGACCTACCGATCTCGGAAATCGCTTATAATACCGGATTTAACAGCCCGGGGTATTTTACGAAGTGCTTTACTGCAGAGTTTGGGAAAAACCCCCGGGACTTCAGTCAAAAGAAGCATATTTCGTGAATGACTCAGAAATCTATCAGTCAATTTCTTAGCCTTTTTGATGATTAATTATTACAAGTGGTTGACGAAAATTTACCATTAAAAATTCAATCTTTTCCATTAATAGACCTGATTCTATTATTCGGTCCGATCCCTTCGAATTATTTTAGTTGTGTTTAAAGTCTAAAGCCAATTCTATGGGTAAGCTAACATTAATGGTGCTCCTTTTGTTCTCCGTACTGGTTATCCCAGCCGGTTTGCAGGGCCAGGCAAGAAAAATACAG
>JBBQOG010000197.1:0-6643 GCA_038330665.1 Bacteroidales bacterium | reverse complement strand
AACGGTTCGACATGATCATGTATACATGTTTTTATTGGAGAGTGCTCCTTTTAATTTTGGCAAGAACAAACTATACCAAGGGGTCCCGGGAAATTTAGTGGCTTTTGCTTGCAAGTTATCTTTCCAAAGAGGCGGAGAAGGATTCGTATCATTTGAGTCAAAAACTCAACTGATTGAACATTATAAAAAATCACTTGGAGCAGATCATGTCGGAGGGCAATTAATGGTTATTGATACATTTGCTGCCAAAAAACTAGTAGATAAATATTTTAAACCTTGATATCATGGGATTTATAAGAGAACCAGATGGAGTGGATTTTGTAATAAAAGGAAAAGTGCTGACTAAAAAACAAGAAAAGGAACTTAGTGAGTTTATCGCCAAGCGGAAACTTGAAAATAAACAGAAATCCAAAAAACGCTCCCAAATACAGCATGCTGTAAAGGCATAATGGATGTTGACTGTCCGGTTAAACGGTTTCGCCCTCCGGTGGGAAAACCTCGACGAGGATATCACGGTCAAGGGTATTGTAGCGGGCAATTTTCAGCTGCCATTGCCGGAATAACTATTGTTCATGTCTTTGAGCAGGGCTTTGTAACTGGAACAAAAGAATTATGGCTTGGGAACCAACAAAAGAAGAAATCGAAAAACCTGAGAATAAGCAGGTTTGCAAGAATTGCGGCAATGAAACTTTTCACGTGTATATCACAGTGATTATTGACGATGCCAGATTATTTTGTGCGCAGTGCGGACAATTCTGGTTATAACCTTGGCAAAATCCTGGAAGAAACAAAGAAACCCCTACCCATGAAATGCGTAGAGACGGATAATTATCCGTCTCTACATCAGGGTTTTCCGCTTTTGGTGGAGACAAACGGAATCGAACCGTCGACCTCTTGACTGCCAGTCAAACGCTCTAGCCAACTGAGCTATGCCCCCAAAATCGGACTGCTAAAATAGTGCTTTTTACCTTTCTATCTTAAATCCGAGTGGTTTTTTTTTGTATCCGGGCTATTTGCCTTGGTATCAATTTATAACCTTTGTAGTGTGAGATTCGTACAAGAAACTGACAAAACAATGTTCTTTATCAGGAGGGTGGATTGGCAAAACTTTTTTACCCCTTTGATTTTACGTGTATGTTGATTACTTTTATAGCCGCAAAAATTTATTACGATGATTAGCAAGAAAACTGATAGGGCAGATCTTGAGAAGAGAAAAGGTCTCTTATTTGAGATTGGATTAGTACTGGCATTACTCTTTACTTTGGGTGCCGCCGAGTATACCAGGGAAGACCTGAATACTGGAAAGTTTCAGACTATGCGCGATGCGAAAGGGGAAGAGGAAATCGTACCGATCACCCGGCAGGAATTGCAGAAGCCGGTTGAACCGCCAAAACCCAAAACGGTTATCATCGACCTGAAAATCGTGGAAGATGATGTGAAGCTCGACAACCTCGATTTCGATGCTTTCGATGCCAACCAGAATGACGCGATCAAAATCGCTACGGTGGTTGGAAATACCAAAGATGAGGAAGAAGAAGACAAACAGATTTTTCTGATCGTAGAAGATATGCCTACCTTTCAGGGGGGAACTATCGAAAACTTCCGGAATTACATTCAGGCACAAGTCAAATATCCGCAGCTGGCGATGGAAAACTCCATCAGCGGTACCGTTTATGTGAGTTTCGTGGTGAACCGTCGGGGTGAAGTTTCCAGTATCAATATCGTACGTGGAGTCGATCCATCTCTAGACGAAGCTGTAATCAGCGCTTTGAAACAGGCCCCTAAATGGGAACCCGGAAAACAGCGCGGGAAACCGGTGAACGTTTCTTTTTCGATTCCGGTGAAATTTATTCTGCAGTAATTTTCTTTCTAAAATATTCAAAGGCTGCTTCGCTTGAGGCAGCCTTTTGTTTTAATTGCTTATGATTGAAACCGGATTTCCAACAGGAACAGACAGGCCTGAAAGTGCAGTACTAGTGGGTGTTATCAGCTACCAGCAGACTCCGGCGATGGTGGATGAGTACCTGGATGAACTGGAATTTCTGGCGGAAACTGCCGGCGCTGTGGTCGCTGCAAGGTTCGTTCAACGGGTTGAATCGCACCATCCAGGAACCATGATAGGAAAAGGAAAACTCGAGGAGATCAGCGCTTATGTGGAAGAAAATGAGGTGGATATGGTCATCTTTGATGAAGACCTTTCTCCTACCCAGCTAAGGAATATAGAAACCGCTGTGCAGCGCAGGGTTCTCGACCGTACCAACCTGATCCTCGATATTTTTGCCCTACGTGCCCAAACGGCTTACGCCAAAGTACAGGTGGAACTGGCCCAATACCAGTATTTACTCCCGCGGTTATCCGGCTTATGGACCCACCTCGAGCGTCAGCGCGGAGGGATTGGGCTCCGGGGACCGGGTGAAACGGAAATCGAAACCGACCGGCGGGTTATCCGCGATAAGATTTCCAAATGCAAGGAGCAGCTGGGTAAAATCGACCTTCAGATGGCTGTTCAAAGGAAAAACCGGGGGAAAATGGTGCGCGTGGCACTCGTCGGATATACGAACGTAGGGAAATCCACCCTGATGAACCTGCTGAGTAAATCGGACGTTTTTGCTGAGAATAAGCTCTTTGCCACTCTGGATACCACCACACGCAAGGTGGTGGTGGAGAACCTGCCATTCCTGATGAGCGATACCGTTGGATTTATCAGGAAACTTCCACACCATTTGGTGGAATCGTTCAAGAGCACGCTCGATGAGGTGCGTGAATCGGACCTGTTGTTGCATGTGGTCGATATCAGCCATCCCGGGTTTGAGGACCAGATTGAAGTGGTGACCCAAACGCTGGATGAACTGGGCGCCGCTTCCAAGCCGCTTATCCTGGTATTCAATAAGATGGATGCCTTTACCTATGTGCCCAAGGAGGAGGACGACCTGACCCCTGCGACCCGGGAAAATGTCAGTCTTAATGATTTAATGAATTCCTGGATGGCGAAAAATAATTATCCTTGTATATTTATCTCGGCAAAGAACAAAACTAACCTGGATGCACTTAAAGAAATGCTTTATGAAAGAGTCAGCGAAATCCACACGGCGAGGTACCCATACAATGATTTTCTCTATTAAAACACTTCGCACCGGATTCCTGCTGATCCTCTTTGCACTTTTTTCCACGTCCGGCTGTAAAAATCCGGATAACCGCGGAGGGGAGATGGAGGAGGTGGCGCCCCCGGTTATGCCACCGGTTCTGAAGGTGGCCGAAATGACCCCTAAAAGAGCGGCACTGGCCGAAAGTCTGAAAACCTATTTCGATCATCTCCAGAAGGCTGCAGGCTTTAATGGTACCGTCCTTTTTGCCGAAAATGGCGAAATCGTTTACAGCAAAGCATACGGTTATGCCAACCTCAAAACAAAGGATTCCCTGACCATGGAATCAGCCTTTCAGCTGGCTTCCATATCCAAGCCCATTACTTCCCTGGCTGTGCTGATCCTGAAGCAGGACGGTAAACTCGGCATCGACGATTCACTTAATAAATATATTCCCGAACTTCCTTATCCGGGCCTTACTATCAGGCACTTGCTAACGCACCGTAGCGGTCTGCCTAATTATATGTACTTCGCTGAAAATGATTGGGCAAACAAGGATATTCCACTGACCAACCGGGATGTAATCGACCTGATGGTTCAGCATCAATATAAACCCTATTATCTGCCTAACCGGCGATATAATTACTGTAACACGAATTTTGCTCTTCTGGCTTATATCGTAGAGGAAGTGTCCGGAATGAAATTTGAAGATTTTGTTCAAAAAAGAATCTTCAATCCCTGCCAGATGGTTAACAGCAGTATTTACAATAAAACCACCTCACCGATTAACACTCATCCGGTGGTAGGCTACCCGTCGACCCGTTATGAAGCAGAAAATACCTTCCTGAATGGAGTGGTCGGCGATAAAGGGGCCTATTGTTCCGCCTACGACCTGCTGATGCTTGACCAGGCTCTCTATTCTGAAAAACTGGTCAGTCAGGCTACCCTGAAAGAAGCATACACCCCGCAGCATAAGGATCTGCACCTGAACGACAATTACGGTTTGGGTTGGCGCCTCGATGTGGCCGATACGCAAAACCAGGCTATATACCATACCGGATGGTGGAAAGGTTTCAGAACCTATTTCATTCGCGAACTGGGTGAGAAACGGACCATCATTGTCCTCTGTAATACCCCGAAAGCCAGCCGGTTTAATACCCGTGAACTGAGGGAGATGTTTTGAGGAATTCTGAATTGGAATCTCAACTCTTCAACTTATTTTACCAATCCTTTTTGAAGAAGAAATTCTGCTATTTGTATCGCGTTTGTCGCAGCGCCCTTGCGTAAATTGTCGGATACCACCCATAAATTCAGGCATTTTTCTCTTGATTCATCCCGGCGGATGCGTCCGACAAATACCTCGTCGCGGCCATTGGCAGTGAGTGCCATCGGATATTCTGACTTAGCCGGATTGTCAACCACCACGCATCCGGGTGCTTCGGAGAGAATTTTGCGAACTTCAGCCAGGTCGTATTCTTTGCGGAATTCAATATTGACGGATTCGGAATGTCCGCCGGTGACCGGTACCCGAACGGTGGTGGCCGTTACCATGATGGATTCGTCGCCCAGGATCTTGCGGGTTTCATTCACCATTTTCATTTCTTCCTTGGTATACCCGTTTTCGGTGAACACATCACACTGAGGGATGCAGTTCCGGTATATCTGGTGCGGATAGGCCCTGTCGATGGTCGAAACATCATGTAGAGACGCATTATTATGCGTCTCTAAATTATGCGTCTCTACAGATAATGCAATCATTTCTTCGTTTTCCAATTGTCTCAAAGCCTTGACGCCGGTACCGGTGACCGACTGATAGGTGCTGATTACCAGTCGTGCAATCCCGTAGGCCCGGTGGAGTGGGGCGAGGGCTACCAACATCTGGATCGTGGAACAGTTTGGGTTGGCAATGATCAGGTCGTCCCGTGTGAGCTCATGTGCATTGATCTCAGGAATTACCAGCTTTTTAGTAGGGTCCATGCGCCAGGCCGAAGAGTTGTCGATCACCACAATCCCGTTGGCAGCAAATTTGGGTGCCAGGTCGAGGGAGGTATTCCCTCCGGCTGAGAAAATGGCAATTTCCGGTTTCATGGCAATGGCTTCGTCGGCCGAAACAACGGTATATTCCTTGTTCTTAAAGGTTACCTTCTTTCCGACCGATTTGGCCGAGGCAACCGGAATAAGCTGAGAAACAGGAAAATTACGTTCTTCCAACACCTGGAGTATTTTGCTTCCGACAAGGCCTGTGGCACCGACAACTGCGATTTTCATGAATTTTTTTCCAAAAGGTGAGTAATACTGCATCTATATAGGGCGACAAAGATAATACAGATGAAGAGCATATTTATAATCCTCGCCCGCCTGATCATTACTGAAATTCTGTATGACCCTGATCCACCCGTAGGGCTCCCTCCCTATGAGTTTGTGGAATGGTACAATCCGGGTCCCGATACCGTTGACCTGGCAGGCTGGCAATGGGTGGTGGGTGACAAGGTGCGTACTCTTACCGGTGGGCGGGTCAGCCCCGGGGGGTACGTCATTGTATGCTCCCCAGCTGCAGCGGAATCCTTCCGGCCCTTTGGCACAGTTATCGCGATGGAATCGTTTCCTGCCCTGCGGAATACCGGAGATCGGCTGACGTTGGTTAATCCGTCAGGGAAAGCCGTGCATACCCTTGAATATTCTCCTTCTCAGTTTCCAGATGCTCTGAAAGGCAACGGAGGATGGTCGCTTGAACTTGCCGACCTGAATAAATATTGTATTCCGGATGCCTGGATACCCTCGATCGACCTTGCGGGAGGAACCCCCGGAAGGGTCAATTCGAACCGGCTGGATCTGCCCGACCCCGGGCCCATCCGTCTGCTTCGCGCAGCCAGCTATGATGACCGGTATTTTGTGCTCCTCTTTACCGGGCCCCCGGAAACCGATGCGGAAATGAATAATTATTCATGCATTTTATTGCCGGTTGATCAGGTTCTGGCAACGGTAACCCCACCTGAGTTTGGATTTCCCGGACTCTTTTTTGCCTTTCCCACGGACCGGGAAGCCCAAACATGGGGAACCGTTGAAATCCGGGGAACCCTCGCCGGCTGCTCGGGCCGGCCGGCCGAATTAGCACCGGTGCCCTTCGGCTGGCCGGCGGAGCCCGTGCCAAATGACGTAGTCATCTCAGAGGTTCTTTTTGATCCGGGCCCGGGTCAGGTTGAGTTTGTGGAAGTCTTTAACCGGTCGGAGAAAATGGTCGAACTTCGTAATCTGATTCTGGCCCGGTCGGATACCAAGGGTACGATCCTCAGCTTTTCCGACGAACAGGAGTATTCTTTCTGGTTGTTTCCCGGATGCTATGCAGTGCTTTCCGGGGATTTCCGGTCCTTTGCCGCAGGCTTTCCGGGGGCGGATCCCGCTACCGTAGCCGGCAGGCCGGATATGCCCTCCCTGACCAATTCGGAATCGCACCTCGTGCTCCTGAACCGCTTCCAGACCCGCATCGACGAGGTGCAGTACTCTCCCGACTGGCACTATCCGTATCTTGATGAAACCAAAGGGGTTTCCCTCGAAAGGAT
>JBBQOG010000196.1:0-6694 GCA_038330665.1 Bacteroidales bacterium | reverse complement strand
GGATCCTTGTTTTTGAAATAAGAACAAGAAGGGTGGATTTTATGATCTTGTTTTGGGGGATGTTAAGGCTGAACTCATCGTACGACACATGAAATCTTTCGCGATGGAGCCGGTTTTCCCGTAAATGGTCGTTGAAATTGAGGCGACCTTTCAAAAATTTCGCGTTTTCCTCTTTATAAACATAATGCTGTTTCAAACCCTTATGGATCAATCTGTTCAATTCATCGAGATATCCGGTGATGTAAAGCTCCAATATCGGAAACCGGGTGGTTTTCAAGTGAGCCTGGTCTATTCGATTGAACGGTGAATCACGGAGGTACCGGAGCATCCGCAAAAATACCTTGCGAGTAGCCTCTTCATTATTTGATTGAGCGGAAAGGTGAATTTTGGGAAGGATTTCCAGCATTGTACCCCCCTTAATCTCCAATACGCCAACCATATTCCCAACCCGGATAAGATCTTTCCCTTTGCTTCGCTGATATCCAAAAGCTTTTTCGACTTCAATCCGGGGATCAGCGTTATCAGACACAAAATCCCTAAGCCTGTCAAATGATTTGTTATTCAGGAAGATACAGTCAAAGCTATCTGATCGTCCCGGAAAATCCGAATGCCTCTGGATGGTCCCAAATTCCCGTATGGTATGATGATCAGCCATTCCTATTCTTTATTTATATATGTCGGTAAAGGCTTCTGTGGGGACCAGATCGTATTCTCCATTCTTCAAATGGGGATTCAGGTCGTAAACGACAACATCTTCATAATCTTCCAAATCCTCTCCAAAAAGCTGCTTTTCATCCTGAACCTTGTAGGATTTTATTTCCTGGATAAACATCCTGTCCGGTTGTTTATCTTTTCGGTTATCGCCAAGAACCAATTGAATTTTTCTCCAATCGGTATAAAAATACTCCTGAAGCAGAGGAATTAGCTGATTTCTAAAGACCGCAGCGAGATCATTTTTCGATCGGACCTGCATTAAATAGGAATGACCTATTGTGTGGTCACGATCGAGCAGGAACGTAATTCGTTCATTGATTGTTTCCAGCATCTTAGGAAGGTTTATCCCATCTGCAGTTTTGTCGAGCAATTTGGGCTCAGGCATTAGTTCAATAAAGTTAAACCGGCGCCGCAGGGCGGTATCCAGAAGTGCAATGGACCTGTCGGCCGTATTCATGGTTCCAATGATGTAAAGGTTATCAGGTATTGAGAATGACTCCTTGGAGTAGGGCAACATAACCGACAGCTGTTCCGGTTGGCCCATTCTTTTATCTGGCTCGATCAGCGTTATGAGTTCTCCAAAGATTTTAGAAATATTACCCCGATTAATTTCATCGATGATCAATACGTGCGGTTTCTTCACCTTGTTGCTATAACTGATTGGGTATTTATCTTTCAGGTAATCAGTGATGGGGGTAATGTAAGAGTGGTATCGGTCTTCTTTGCTCAGGTGATTTTTTATCCTTGTGGAGGATATTGCTCTTTCCCGTTCAACATTGGCATCCGGAATAATCATCAGATTTCCATTTGGGATAGTCGTAACCCTAAATGGTCTGCGCTGCTTCTTGGTGAAAAGCTTCAATTCACCGGATTCGCTGATCTCTTCGATCAGCCGGGCGTATTGGGTTTCAAAATCACTTTTGATCTCTTCACTCGCTTTAACCGCCATTTTTTTCAGGATACCGTCTTCAATTTTGTACGAAATAGATTCTTCACCATAGGATGGCTTAATTCCTTCCACGAAGTCTTCATAGCTCATGCTCTGATGAAATGTACAAAGGCCGATAAGCCCCTCCGCGACAGACCCGTCAAAACGTGATTTTAACGTACGTCTGCTATTCTTACTTTCCTGACCAATCTCTCCCAGAGTTTTGCTTTCCAAAATGGCCATGGCCAGGTTGATTGTCTGATATGTTTTTCCGGTACCGGGGGGGCCAAAGAGGATTTGGTTTAAAGGATATTTAATCATGGGTTTTGGTATCTCATTATCTATTAATCGTTTTCTGACATCAAGATCTAATGCAGCATCAATGATCCATTGATTATGAAGGTCCGAATAAATGGTTCTATACGGGGATCCTGAATAATTAACTAAGTCGGTAGTTCCTTCCAATATAAAAGGAGCCATTATATCGACCATGAACTCGGTTGCAAGACCAGAACACCATACATGGCTTTGACTTCCTTCTTCTATTTTGCTTCCTTTATTTATAGGTTGAGAAAATAAGCTCGACACTTGGTCAGTATCGGCCTGGTTGATTCGGAATTCAATAATAACCGACCCGGAGTCCCTTTTGATCGTTGCAAAATAACTACCTCCCATGGTTACGTGAAAGTAGTTTTTCTCTGGTCTGAGTGCAGCATAAAGTAAATTTGAATCCTTGTTGATATGATGACCGTTTAGTACGGCTTTTACCATGTCGAAGAACTTATTTACGGATTCGGGGTCATTGATCTTCTTGATAAGTTGCTTTAGAGATTTGAAACTGTCGTCCTTCAAGCTAGGTGGTCTTTGGTTGATAATATCCAGTATATTTTGGTATTGCTGCTCTGTTGCTTCGAAATTGGTACCTTGATTGCCTCCCTTGAAATTTTTAAATGCTGGCAAAAGCATGATTTGATTTCTCGATATCGGATTATCCCAGGAATTATAATCTATTTCAATATCGACCCTATCTTCCGGTTTGTTTTCTCTTTGTTGAACATAGTACGCCAGCTCCTCGGGTTTGTTCGTTCCATTATAAACCTGAGAATTAACGGTCATCAAACCATAACAACCAGATTCGGGTCCTGTTACCCATAGAATGACCTTATCGCCAGGTTTTATCTGGGTTTTATGAGCTTTAACCGTCCAGGATTTAAGTACATGGTCTCTCAATGAGCCAACGATGTCATATATTGCCGGATTCCCCTGGAATACCCAGTAGCTAACATCATCATTATCACCATTTAGAAAAGAATTGAAGAATAAAATGTCCTGAGTCAACCAGTTGTATTCAGGATCCTGGTAAACGTCTGCTGGGAGCCAGGATTTGAATATCGTGATGAGTTCCTGGTCAGGATAAACGTATTGATTCCTGAACCGAATCGCCAGCGACTGAAAATGCAAAAATTTGTCACCTGATTTTACCGGTTCAGTTGAAAGAATGGATGCAAGTTCCTGATAAACAGAATTTTTATAATAAACGTATTTCTCTGGGTAACGAAATGAAAGCAATGCACCCATCGATCGTTCATCCTGGCTTCCTTTCCAATCGGGATTAATTGTTTTGATCAGTTCATCGGCTTTTAACCGAAACTCATTCATTCGTTGAGTCAGAGGTTTGTTTTCATCGTACAATTTCAGGACCATGTCTTTGAATTCATCCTGTTTTTGCAGGCAGAGGGTTTTTATGACCGCGAAGGAGATTTGGTAAAAAAGGTTGTATTGCATCCGGAAGGATTCCAGCAACATAACCCCAAAGTCTGCAGCATCAGGATTCCAATTCTTTTGAAAATGATTGATTGCTTTCCATTTATAGAGTTCATCTTTCAGCCGGGTCTCATTTAAACCCGCCTTATAAGCTGTAATCATTTTATTTATTCTGATATCCTGCAACAGCCTAAGGCCATCTTGGGTCCCAATGGTAAAATGATTGAGACCATCAGCCTTAAAATAACTGTCGATCTCCGGATAACTCATGCGGATTTGATCCTGCGCCTCTTTAATGCTTTGATGCTTTTCAAACGTTGACTGTTTATTTATGGTAAATCCTAAATGCGTCAGGCATTCAATTGATTTCTCATTAACAACGGTAAATTTTTGAGGATCAATACGAACTAAAAGTATGGTGCTGAATCCGGAGCCCAGAGGCTTGAAATTCTCGCCTTCTTCAAACCAGGATTGAAGATCAAAATCGGGTTGGAACGGTTTGAGAAGAAATTCCTTCATCTCATCAAACCGGTCGTTCAGGGTATCCCTGAACCTACCGGATTGGCGGTTTCCACCGGTTTGAATCTTTCCGCCTTCGTGGTAAAACCGATAAAAGAAGTCTACGAATTCCGACTTGGTTAGACCAGCTAAATACTCTTCTTGAAGTTTATCCCCGTAAGGAATTTCATTTTTTCTAAACTCTCGGTCATAATAGGGCAAGTATGCATCAATCAGCTCTTTCAATGATTCCAGGTTCATAGGATGAGTTTTGTTAAGGTCTAAGTTCCGCACATATTTTAAAACTGAATTTGCATGATACATTCAAGCAAACATGATGTTGAATTATTTCAATTCCTTCGTGAAGTTCGGAATAAATCGTCGATCTGCATCCACAAACCGGGCATGTAGTTGGCTGATCTCCCATTAGAAAATAGTCTTGATTTTCTGATGGGTCAGATGGTCTGGAATCCAATGGTTTTAAGGTATTCATACGTTGGATTATAAAATTCCGGCAAACGGGTTGCATCTTCAGGATCGCCCGCTGGCACAACGATGACCATTCCCTGACGGGCTCTGGTTAGAAGAACCCGGTAAGCATTCTTGAGATAAATCTTGCGTTCCGGTTTGTTGATCCGGTTCCATTTGCTGCCAACAAATGACCGGTGGTCCCAGCCGGCACCAGTATGCCGGAAATCGGCATCCCAGGTGACACAAACCCAGTCGAGCTCCAGACCCTGAATGGAAAATTCCGTAGCCACATCTTCCAGATAATAGGATGACCGCACATCCTCTTTGCCATCGAGGAACCAGTGAATCGGGTCCATTGGAGACCTCACATCGATTGCATGCGGCTTCAGCCTTTCCGCCTGGGAGGAGACGACTATTCCGTACCGCTCAGTTCCCCGGGCCTGATCCTTCAGCCATTTCTTGGCTTTGGCCAGATCACGGGTGATGATGATCGGATAATTATCATTGACCTTTCCAAGAGTTTCCCGGGCATCATCAGCATCCAGATCAAGTAATTGCTTGATCAAAAGGGACACATGTTCGGCCCTGAATGACCGCATCGAAACCGAAAGATGCAGCTCGGGAAGGTATTGGACGTTGGTAGAAGAGTTTAAGTGATCTAATAGTTTCTGGGCACCATATTCGCTATCAGTCAGATGCGGAGAAATGTATATTCGCCAGTTCTTGAAAGAACGATTGAGCGATTCGATCCACTCGCTGATCCCGGCCTCCCCGGTATTGATTTCCTGGCCGCCTCCAACCAGGCAAACCACCACCGCCCAATCGGGATGACGGTTCAGGCAGGATATCAGGAACTCCGGCTCAGACTGACTGAAATCAGGTTTGTTCTTTTTCCGCTTCATGAACCCGGATGTCTGTTCCAGGTCCCAGGCCCGCTGGGCTTCATCAAACAGCGCGACATGCTCAATTGGAGGCCGCAATTCATCAACAAGGCATTCATCCCTGAAATGGTGAACATTCTGAATGAACATTTTGACCTCACTCAAGGCTTCCCCTTTTTTGATTTTCCCCCCTTTTTCCTTAACCTGACGGACCTGATCTCTGGCCAATGCTTCCCTCAGGATAGCTACCAAAGGTCCGTTGCCGGAAAGAAACACGCTATACAGGTCGTTTGATTTATCAATATGGGTGGTAGCGATATTTAGTCCGACCAGCGGTTTGCCAGCTCCCGGAACCCCAGTAACGAAACAGATCGATTTCGTGGAATGATCCCTTGAATGACGAATGATTGAAGCAACCGAATCCGATGTCTGGGTAAGATTAATTGCTTCAGCATCGCTACGTGAAATTTCCTTAACCGAATGGCCTTTATATAGGGCCATCGCTGCCTCTATGATCGTTGGTGTAGGGCAATATCGGCCGCTTTCCCAATCCTCACCCACAATGTCTAGCCCATCAGCAAAACCAATCACTTGATCCAATACTGACCTTATCTGGCCAAGTGCACAGTTGATCGGAAAAAGCAACTTGTCATTTTGCGGGGTGGCTGCAATTACGGAATATACGGATGCTGCCTTGGTGGCAATCAAGATTGGTGCTATAAAAAGATCATGGCTGGTCTCGTGGAAGTTCTTCAGATCCAGCGCATAATCCCAGACCTGATCTCGGGCCCCTGATTTAAACTCCTTTTCGCCAATCTTAAATTCCAACACAAAAATGACTGGGCCAATCAGCAAAAGCACATCAATCCGCTGTCCCATACGGGGAATGGAATACTCAAAATAGATCGATCCATGGAATCCCACCAAAACCGATTGAAGAATTCGGATCTCTTCCAGCCACGCATCGCGCTGAGTTTGTTCCAAAGAAAAATCGCTACTGGTGGCAAGCCGACCAATGACTTCATCGGGGGATGAAGATAGAAACAGTCCAATGCTATTTGAGTAATATGATCGGTGGAGAGACATTACATTTTGAAAAATTATTTCTAGAAAGATAACGAGTAATTTATTGATATCCCCATCTTTCCACCCCCCGCTGTATTGCCACCAACTCAACCGTGCGGGCTTACCAAGTTCCACTTACCTAACAAACCGGGTTAGGTTCTGCCTCTTTGCCGGGGGAATCGTCATCCATGTAACAGAAACCGAAAAGTCTGTTATCTATACCCCTTACCTTTTTTTGGTCATAGCGTGTCATCGTCTTTCGCTATTTACACGTCACGACATTTATCAGCAGTTCACCTTTGTTAACCATACCGGTTGAGCCTAACTCCCCTGTACCTTAACGATGGCGCAATAGGATTTCCTCACGGAATTC
>JBBQOG010000195.1:0-6711 GCA_038330665.1 Bacteroidales bacterium | reverse complement strand
ATTCCTTCCTCGAACAGTCTTCAAAATATTTATACCGTTATATCGACAGCGCCGGACTCCCATTCAACTTTACCGACCTATACGGTAAAGTATCTTTGAATTCCAGGAACGGAAGTAAGGTTAACCTGTTCGGTTTTAACTTCAACGATCAGGTGACCTACCGGAATATTACCGATATCGGTTGGAATAACTATGGGTTCGGATCCAATGTGGTACTGATTCCGGGCGACTATCCCGCGCTGATCAAGGCAAATATCGCATATTCAAAATACCTGGTGACCATGAATGAGGCTAATCAGCAGCCCCGCCAGAGCTCCATCGACGGATTTAATGTGGGTCTGGAGTTTGTTTATATTTTCGGAAAAGATCAGTTGGAATATGGTATCGAAACCCTGGGCTTTAATACCAACTTCAACTATTTTAACTCGGTTGGCAGGAAAATCGTTCAGCAACAGTTTACAACTGAGCTTGCCGGTTACGGAAAATACAAGATGACTCTTGGAAAATTGCTGTTGGAACCCAGTTTCAGGATTCATTATTATGCTTCTCTGGGCGAAGCCTCTCCGGAGCCCCGTCTGGGTGTTAAATACAACCTGAGCGACATTTTCAGGATCAAGCTTGCTGCCGGGATGTATTCACAGAACCTGATTGCCGCTAACTCCGATCGTGATGTCGTCAACCTTTTTTACGGATTCCTTTCGGGTCCGGAAAACCTGCAGAAAACTTTTGACGGTAAACGAATCAACACTAAACTTCAGAAATCGAACCATGCCATTCTCGGATTTGAATTCGATCTGACCAACCGGTTGAACCTCAACGTGGAAACTTATATCAAGGATAACATCCAGCTTACAAACATCAACCGGAACAAACTTTATGATGATAACGGCGATAACCAGGATAAGCCTGAATATCTGCGAAAAGACTTTATCATCGAAACAGGGAAGGCATACGGGATTGATTTCCTGCTTAAATATGATTACAAAAGAGTTTATTTATGGGCTACCTACTCGCTCGGTTGGGTTACCCGGTATGATGGGGTGATCACCTATCCGCCGCATTTTGACCGCCGCCATAATGTGAACCTGGTTGGATCCTACACGTTTGGTAAAGACCTGACCTGGGAATTCAGTACCCGCTGGAATCTCGGTTCGGGATTCCCATTTACCCAGACTCAGGGATTCTACGAGAAAATTCCTTTTTATGACGGGATCAATACTGACTATACCCGCGTGAACGGTGAATTAGGCATTGTTTACGGTCCGCTGAACCAGGGACGCCTTCCTTATTATCACCGCCTGGATATCAACCTTAAGAAAACAATTGCAACCGGAGAGGATAGTGAAATTGAAATTTCTCTCAGTATTACCAACGTGTATAATCGCGAAAATATCTTCTATTTTGACCGTATACGGTACGAAAGAGTTAACCAGCTTCCATTTATGCCTTCACTAGGGATCAACTGGACATTCTGACATTAATTATGACTGCAAAACAGACCAAGTATATATTTGTTACCGGCGGAGTGACTTCTTCACTTGGAAAAGGAATCATATCCAGTTCATTAGCTAAGTTATTGCAAACCAGGGGATTTACAGTAACTATTCAAAAGCTCGATCCCTATATCAATATTGATCCGGGCACCCTTAATCCTTATGAACACGGCGAGTGCTATGTGACAGACGATGGGGCTGAAACCGACCTTGACCTGGGTCATTATGAGCGGTTCCTGAACTCACCGACTTCGCAGGCAAATAATGTGACTACCGGCAGGGTTTATCAATCCGTGATCAACAAGGAGCGCCGTGGTGATTACCTGGGTAAGACGGTCCAGATCATTCCGCACATCACCGATGAAATCAAGAGGAGAATCAAGATCCTCGGCTCAAAAGGAAAATTTGATATTGTAATCACTGAGATCGGTGGGACCGTTGGCGACATCGAATCGTTACCCTATATTGAATCGGTTCGTCAGCTGAAATGGGAGTTGGGCGACCGGGTATGTGTCGTACACCTGACCTTGGTGCCGTATCTGAGTGCATCCGGGGAATTAAAAACGAAACCTACCCAGCATTCGGTGAAAATGTTGCTGGAAGAAGGAGTACAGCCGGATATTCTGGTTTTGCGCACAGAAAGGCCACTCAACAAAGAGATCCGGAAGAAGGTGGCCTTGTTTTGTAATGTGGAAGAACGTGCAGTTATTGAAAGCCGCGATGTAAGCACCATTTATGAAGTTCCGCTTCTGATGCAAAAGGAGAAGCTGGATGAGATTGTGCTCGAAAAGCTGAAACTTCCCGCAATTACCAAGGGTGATATGGAACCCTGGCGTGAATTTGTCAGATCCGTAAAGAACCCGAAGCAAACCATAAAGATCGGACTGGTAGGAAAGTATGTAGAACTACATGATGCCTATAAGTCTATATCAGAGGCATTTATCCATGCCGGTGCGGTGAACGAATGCAAGGTGGAAGTTCAGTGGATTCATTCCGAAACCCTCGAACAAGGTAAGGTCGCGGATATTCTGGGTAACCTGAAAGGTATCCTGGTTGCACCTGGATTCGGACATCGGGGCATTGAGGGGAAGATCATAGCCGCAAAATATGCCCGGGAAAATAATATTCCATTCTTTGGTATTTGTCTCGGAATGCAGTGTGCAGTGATCGAGTTTGGTCGGAATGTTCTGGGACTCAAGCATGCCCATTCAACTGAGATGGATTCTAAAACCGACGATCCGGTTATCGACCTGATGGCTGATCAGAAGGAAGTTACCGATAAGGGCGGTACGATGAGATTGGGGGCTTATGCCTGTGCATTAAAGAAGGGTTCACTGGCACATAAAATTTACCATACGGATTGTGTGAACGAAAGGCATCGTCATCGTTATGAGTTTAATAACGCATACCTGGAAACGTACCAGACGGCCGGTATGGTTTCTTCCGGTATCAATCCGGATACCAATCTGGTTGAGATCATGGAAATTCCCGCCCATAAATGGTTTGTAGGGGTACAATTTCATCCGGAATACAAAAGCACGGTCATGAAACCGCATCCTCTTTTTGTGAGTTTCGTTAAGGCTGCCTTGGAATAATTCCTTACTTTAGCCCGCTAAATAAATTTTCAACTGAATTATCAGAAATGGATAAGAAGTCCCTTATAGGCTTGTTGTTAATGGGAGTCCTGTTGATAGGATACAGCATTTTTACACGACCTTCGAAAGAATTATTAGAGAGAAACCAGCGGATGAATGATTCCATCATGCTGGTTGAAGCCCAAAAACGGATCGAAGCCGAACGGATCAGAACCCAGAGTGATACGGTGGCCTTAACAGCACCCGAGGAGTCTGCCAACCCTGAGGTCGTTGCAAAGAAAAAAATAGATGAGTTTGGAGCATTTGCTGAGGCAACAGCCGGTGAGGAGCAATTCTTTTACCTGGAAAACAAAAAGGTCAAACTAAAATTCAGCACCAAAGGCGGAAGAATTTATTCGGTCGAGTTAAAGGATTACAAGACCTATGACGGCCAGCCCCTGATTCTTTTCGATGGGGAGTCGACTCAATTCAGCCTGCAATTCTTCACACAGAATAAATCGATCGCTACCCAGAATCTCTTTTTTAAACCCCAGTCATCCGAGGTGTCGCAAGATGCGGAAACCGGCACAAAAACGCTGGTTATGAGGCTTCCGGCTGGTGAAAATGATTATATTGATTATGTGTATACCCTCGAACCTGATTCTTACAAACTGGGTTATACCATTCGCATGTTTGGCATGGACCGGGTGCTGGGGAAGAATACCACCATGATCGACCTCGATTGGGCGGTTAATATTCGTCAGCAGGAAAAGGGACGTAAATGGGAAAGTCAGTATGCCACCATTCAGTATAAGTATTATCAGAATGATGTAGGCAAACTGAGAGCATCAACCGTCAAAAGTGCAACTTCTGAAAACCTCGCCACCAAAGTGGAATGGATTGGGTTTAAGCAACAGTTCTTCTCTACTGTGCTGATGGCCAATAATTTCATGACAAGTGCCCGAATAAATTCCACCACACCGGAGGAGACGGCGGATTACATTAAATCATTTGACGCAGCCATCAGTCTGCCATTCGACGGTAAATCGCAGGAAGATCTTGGATTCACGTTCTATTTTGTTCCGAACCATTTTAAAACACTCAAGGGCGAGGGACATGAACTTTCAGAACTCGTGGATATGGGCTGGAAGGGCTTTTCCTGGATCAATAAGATATTTGTTATCAACATCTTCCATTGGCTCGAGGGATTTATCAGCAACTATGGTATCATCATTATCATACTAACCATATTCTTCAAACTGCTGGTCTTCCCGTTGAGTTACAAGTCGTTCCTCTCGGGGGCCCGCATGAAGGTGCTCAAACCGGAGATCGATGAGATCAATAAAAAATTCGGAACAGACAAAGCAATGGAGAAGCAACAGGCTACCATGGCGCTTTATAAGAAGGCTGGGGTCAACCCGCTTGGGGGGTGTTTGCCTGCATTATTGCAGATGCCAATCTGGATCGCCTTATTCCGTTTCTTCCCGTCGTCAATAGAACTTCGGCAGCAGTCTTTCCTATGGGCTCATGACTTATCTACCTATGATTCGATTTTAACCCTTCCGTTCACGATTCCGGGATATGGGGCGCACATCAGCCTGTTTACCCTTCTGATGGCCGCTTCCATGCTTGTAACGACGAAAATGCAGATGGACCAGACCCAGAGCGCCCAACCGGTTCCGGGGATGAAGGTGATGATGTATATGATGCCGGTGATGATGTTGGTTTGGTTTAACTCCTATGCAGCCGGTCTGAGTGTATATTATTTCTTCTCCAACGTGATTTCCTACCTCCAGCAGATCGTGATCAAACGGTCCATCAACGAAGAAAAAATCCTCAACAAACTAAAAGAAAACCAGAAAAAGCCTGTCAAGAAATCCAAATTCCAGGAACGCCTCGAAGTGATGGCCAAGGAACGCGGAGTGCAGACAAAGCGATAATTTGTAGAGACGCATACTTGCGTCTCCTGTTGATGTGTTGATCTGTCGCTAATTTTAAGAATTAATAGGCTTCTACTCTCTTTCAAGATTGATATTTGATCAACCGAATTCTCAACCCTTTAGCGGTTCCGCGGCTCCATTTATCTGGGAGGAGCCACGGCTCTATTTATCCGGGAGGAGCCACGGCTCTATTTATCCGGGAGGAGCCACGGCTCCTCCCCTACAGACCTCTCCACTATTGATAAAGATGCGGACACACGGGTCCGCCGGCATTGAGGAACAGGTCGTTTTTCCCTAACCGGGAATGTTTCCTGGTCAGGGACGGGGTCCCCGCGTTCGCGGGGATGACAACTCGCTGAGGGTAACCAACTGCCGACTGCCCACTGCCTTCATCTCAATCCCATCTCAACCATTCTGATCGCGGTAAGAGCCGCTTCCACGCCTTTGTTGCCATGGACTCCGCCCGAACGGTCGATTGCCTGCTGAAGGTTATTGGTGGTGAGGACACCGAAAATACAGGGTTTATTGTATTTGAGACCCAGGTTCATGCAGCCGTTTGCTACCGCTTCGCAGATAAAATCAAAGTGTCGTGTTTCGCCCTGGATAACGCATCCCAGCAGGATTACGGCATCAGGTTTGACCGATTCGAGCAGGAACTGCCCTCCTAGTGGGAGCTCGAAACTACCGGGTACATGATGAAGGAGGATATTCTCCGTTTTGGCACCATGTGCCAGCAGGGTATCGACGGCCCCCTGAGCTAAGGCGGCAGTAACATTGGTGTTCCATTCCGAAACCACGATTCCGAATTTCCAGGCCGAGCAGTCGGGTATGGACTCCGGCTCGTATGCGGAAAGGTTTTTTAGTGAAGTCGCCATAGGTGCAAAAAAAAAGGCCGGGTTAATCCCGGCCTGGTTTTTCAAAATCTTTTATTTTCCCAGTCCGGCTTCGGCCCGGGCGATATATTTTTCGATCTGACGCCCCTCATTGGATTCAGGATATTCTTTCTGAATCTCTTTGTATAAGTCTAAGGCTTTCTGATTTTCTTTTCTGCCTTCCATCAGCTCAGCGGCCTTCATCAGGTAAATCGGTGTGACAAAAGCATTTGGTTTCAACCGTGCTGCTTTTTCATAATAACTGATCGCATCATCAAGTTTTCCGAGCTCACAATATGCATCACCGATCGCACCCTTGGAGATCGGTTCAACCATATCATCTTTCAGGTTGAATTTCTTCAACTCATCAATGGCTTCTTGAAATTTTCCAAGTTTCAGATAAGAAATGCCGGAATAATAACGGGCCAGCTTGCCTGATCTGGTGCTTTTATACTGATCGATAATGTCGAGGAAACCCAGGTAATTACCGTCACCGTTCAATGCAAGATTGAAAGAGTCTTTTTCGAAATATTGCTCGGCAGCAAACATTTGTGACTCCGCTTCTTTTTCCTTCGGGGCCACGATAAACCGCTTATATCCCAGGAAAATACCAACTACTGCGACAATGATGATCAGTGCCAATGTGATCGTTCTCTGGTTCTGCTCAATGAAGTGCTCAGTATTAGTCAATGCATGTTCGACTACTTCCAGATTGTCTTCTTTCTTACCTTTCGATTTGCTAACCATAAACTTTATTATAAAAAACATGCAAATTTATAATAATTAAACCTGATTTGAAATAGCCGGAGTAAAAAACTACGAGCGTGCTATG
>JBBQOG010000194.1:0-6789 GCA_038330665.1 Bacteroidales bacterium | reverse complement strand
AGGAATCCAGGTAACCGAAACGCCGGCAGGAATAGTGAACTCATAATACAGTTCCGAATCCTTCCACCACCACCGGCTTATCAGCATTCCACCCGTAAACTTCTTTTCCATGGTCAGGGACTCCAGGCCTGCAACGGGCCTGGGTTTAAGGAGTGCACTGCTCAAACCGGGTTCATCCGGATCCGGCTGAATTCCGCCGAGCCACTTATGGTACCATTCCGATACCGAACCAAACATCGGATGGTTCTGCGAAAAGGTATTATCACTCTCTTTCCACGTTTCCCATAAAGTGGTCGCACCGTTATCAACCATGTATTTCCAGCCGGGAAACCCGGATTGGTTCACCATCCGGAATGCGATATCCGTGTGATCTGAAGCGGACAAAACATCCAGAAGATATTTGGTCCCAAAGATTCCGGTAGTGACATGGTAATCTGCCAGTTTAAGCACCTCCAGCAATTGATTGACAGCCTGGTACTCACCATCCGCATCCAGTACCCCTGAATACAGCAAAGTGGCCAGCAGGGTCTGCTTATTGGGGACCTCAATCCCGGGTGTATCCCAGAAAAGATCAATAATCCGGGCCCGGATCCGTTCCGTCAGGTTACTATATTTTGCCACTCCTGCGGCATCCCCATTTACCTCTGCAAATTTCGTCATGATTTTTGCAACCTGATAATAGTGGCAGGTCCCCGTGAGTTCAACCGGAACTTTTTGCAGACTTTCATGATCGCTCAACCCATCATTTACCACCAGGTCAGGGTGAATCCGGCTCACTTTTTCCATCCACTCCTGATTAGTCTTGTAAAGATCCTTCACCAGTTCTGCATCGCCGTAGTGCACCCACAAGGCTTCCTGCAGGAACATGAAAGCCGACTCCCAGCTGAGTCCGCAATATTCAATCCCGACAAATGGGGCCGTATCCACAAACCGATCACTCTTCATCGCATCCACCCAGTCATAAATTATTTTCCGGTATATCGCCTTCATATCAAAATTGTAGATATAAGCATCGGCTGTGGCATTAATATCCCCGCCATAACCGAATTTTTCGCGGGCCGGACAATCCGACTGAACACTCTGCAGGTTGCTCAGGAAAGTCCATTGACAATTTTGATTGAGTTTATTCAGATAGTCCGAAGAGCTGCTAATCATCGAGGACAGTTGAACATCCGAATGGATCCGGGCCCCCTGGACATCGTTTTTGGAAAGGACATCTTTCAGACCGGCTACTTCGACATACCGGAATCCATGAAAGGTAAATCGCGGTTGAAAATATTCAGGGTCCTCACCTTTGGCTACATATATATCGATTTGCTCCGCAATGGCTGGGGCCCCCGCCCCCCCCACTCCCAGTCTTTTAATCTGTCCCCAAACCGTGGTCATAGGATTTACCGAGCCATCGGGCTTGGTCAGTTCCCCGTACCGGAACCGGATCGAGTCCCCGGCGGCAGCCCGAATCCTGACTCGCACAAAACCGGCAAAGTTTTGTCCAAAATCGATGATTTGCCTATTCTCCTCTCTTTTGGAAAGGGTAACCGGATCCAGCCATTGGGTAATCCTGATCGGAGGGAAATCAGCCGGAAGGATTTTTCCGCCGGGTCCGGGAACCACTGCAACGGGTTCCCATCCCTTTTTGCTGTTTCCGGGCATCGACCAGTTTCTCACTTCCTTGCGTGCATCGTACCATTCACCGAGGTAAACATTATTGCGGGTAACCGGACCCGGGCGCGTCATCCATTTACCGGAGGTGGTTACCACTTGCTGCGTCCCATTTTCCAAAGTCATCACCAGCACGGCTATTGCCGCCGGCTTCCCGATTGGCAAATCATTCCGCAGATTCCGGCTGCCCCACATTCGCAGCGGAAGGGGATTGTAAAAACCATTTCCGGTCATGATCCCCCAGGCATTATTACCCGGTTGAATAAGGGAAGTCACATCTATTTCAGTGAGATAGACCCGTTTGCTGAAATCGGTCCACGCCGGATCAATCTGTTGGTCCCCTACCTGCTTTCCATTTAACCAGGCTTCGTAATACCCGGCAGCGGTGATCCGCATCACGGCTTTCACCACATTGTCTCCGGTCGAAAAATCGGACCGGAACAAAGGTGCAGGTTGATCGCTATAAAACAGGCTGTCCGCATCCGGGATTTTGGAATGATCCGTGATCCATACGGCCCCATAGAGCAGTGTATCATCAGGAACAACAACTCCCTGCGCGGAGGCAGGCTTCACGGGAATCAGAATAAGGGAAAAAATCCAGGACAGCAGGAATAACTTAGGGATACGCTTTTTCATCAGACTAAAATTATAATCCGATAAAAATAGGGATTAATTCGAAACCCTTGATCCGCGCAAGGCAGAAGCCGTGGGTGTCTCGCTACTGAAATGGAGTGACCACCTCAATCAGTTCAGGCAGGTCCATTCCGATACGCTTGAGGTGTTCGATAGTCGGTACCCCGTTGGAATTCCATCCCCGGCGCTTGTAAACAGCGTCAAGGAGTTGTTCGTAACGGTCTTCACGATAAGCCCTTAAAGCCTGGTGTTTTTCGGCGGATGTTTTTCCTTCCGGATCAAATCCAACCTGTTCCTTCAGCTGCTTGTCATATCGTTCTGCGCGACTTTCATATTCCTCGAGGGTCACCGGACCGGCTGCACGGAAAGGTTGAGCATCATATTTCCTGACGCCATAACCCCGACGAAGATTAAATACCCGCTGAAAGTTGTACACCCTTTCAGAATCCTCAATCAGGCGTTTATTGTCAAATTCACGGCCGGTAACAGCCTTATATATCGTCACGTAATTGTCCACGTGCTCAGGAACCTTCGCCGGTTCATCGGTTTCGGCGTTATTTGCTGGTTCCACGTCATTCCATGGAAGTTTGCATAGTCCAACTAATCCGAACCAGGTACGGAACATCGGGAAATAGTGCAAAGCTTCAGCCTTCTTTTCAAATGTAGGAATCTGATTATTAACCATATCCATGAAAATCAACCAAGCCTCGTCGTGTTGTGGTCCTTTGTTGGTCATCGCAAAACCACCTTGCTGAGCCAAGGATTCTTTTGAAACGTACTCCGAATATTCAAGGCCCTTATTTTCCATGCCGATATCCTGGAGAAATTTCGGATCGGCACCGTATTCACGGGCAAAGATTTCCTTCATTTTCCGGATACCCATTCCGGCGACCTTACCAAATCCTTCACCACGGGCCACGCGGTGCAATAATTCGATGGCTCCGGCTGTATTTCCAAAATTCAGCTCAAGCCCGCCCGTGCGTTCTTTGTTCAGAATACCGGCTTCATAACATTCCATGACAAATGCCAGGTTGGTACCCCAGCTGATGGTGTCCATGCCGTAGGTATCGCAATAAAAATTCGCTTCAATAATATAATCCGGATCGAAAATGCCGCAGTTCGAACCCAAACCCGCTGCGTTCTCATATTCCGGACCGTCGACCAACACATCTTCACCTTTATAAGGACCGGTTTGCACGATATAATGATTCACTGCTTTTGCGCATCCCATGTTGCAGCCGATCCAGCATCCATCAGGCGTACCTTGCTGAAAACGCGACTTCCACACCTCCGAATCAATCAGAGCCGCATCCTTGTGGGAACCGTATTTATAATTCATTGTTGGTAACAAGTCGTAATCATTCATGATTTCCATGAGATGGGCCGTTCCCTTGGTCTTCATTTCACACTGGGTGTCATCCAGTTCCCGCATCTCGGCGTTGAACCTTTTCCCACGTTCCATGATGGCGGGAAGATCAACCACATTATTCAGGTTCCCTTTTACACCCGAAATTTTACACACCAA
Organism: Bacteroidales bacterium; assembly: GCA_038330665.1. GTDB lineage: Bacteria > Bacteroidota > Bacteroidia > Bacteroidales > UBA12481 > UBA12481. Next base: position 2,969 of record JBBQOG010000194.1, on the reverse strand, counting down.
TGCCTTTACCTTTTTCGCCCGCAGCACGGCTCCAATTCCTCCGCGTCCTGCCTGCTTCAGGCGAATCCGGCCCTTCTTTTTATCCCAGAAGCTGAAGTTCAGCATGCCCAGCCAGGAGTGCTCAGCAGCCATACCGGTTGAAACAACCGCTACATTGTGCTTGGTTTCCTCACTGTCAGCATACATTTCGGTGAGAATCTCACTCAAATGATGGCTGTCCATCGGCTCGGCGGGAGCCTCTTCAATCCTTACCGTTCCCGTGGTCCCGTCCAGTATGATGATGACATCCTTCTCCGCTTTTCCCTGCAATTCAATGGCATCGAAACCGGAAAACTTGATGAAGGGTCCGAAATATCCTCCGGCATTGCTGTCGGTTGCCGCGTTACTGGCCGGTGAAATAGTCACCACCAGAGATTTACCGGTACCGGAATATTGAGTAATCCCGGCTATCGGACCGGATGAAATAACAATCTCATTATCAGGATCGTTCCATTTGGTATCCGGCTTGGTTGCATCCCACAACAATTTCAGTCCGTACCCTTTCCCGCCGATGAACTTTTCTTTCATCAGCGGCGATACATCCTTGATTTTAAAACTATTGTCCGAGATGTTCAGATACAATATTTTATCCGTGTAACCCTTATCCAGGGGAGTCACATCATACTTGAATTCGGCGAGCAGTTTATGTTTCTCCAGCAATTCTTTGATATTCATAAAACTGTTTTTTTAGTATTCGATTTCGACAAAAATAGCACTAAATCTTTGCCTAAGGTTCTATCTATTGATGATTTATGTCATTATGCATGAACATTCATATCGGTACTGATAATCAGATTCTTTAACTATTTTTGCAATTTAATCCCAACCATGAAAGATCCGCTATCCTACTTATCCACCATATTTCCCTATGATCCTGAGCAGATTCTGGCTACTGCATGTGGGGATGCCTACGTGGCCATCATGCTTGCCAGCGGCCGTATAGGCGTATGCTCCACACTGGGAAAACCGGTTGACACCGACCCTCTTTCAATCCGTACACCCGACCTGCAGAATCCGGATCACCGGAAGTTGTGCATGGCCTACGTCAATGCCCAGATGAATTATCCGGAAGAACAAATGGGTTCAGGGGATATCTTTGATCAGGTGGATTTTACCGGAAAAGCAAACACAGTAATGGTTGGCTACTTTCCGCCGTTGGTTGAAAAATTCAGGAAGGAGCAAATCGCGGTCACCGTTTTTGATCTGCTAAAAGATTTACCTGACCTGACTCCCCTGGATCAGCTGAATGAAAAACTCTCCCTTTCGGATTGCGTAATCCTGACTGCCACCACCCTGATCAATTCCTCATTTACCGGGATACTGGACCCGATCAAACCGGGGGCCGAGATCCTGATGCTTGGACCCTCGACCCCGCTGTCTCCGGCATTCAGGGATCAATACCATCTTACCGCACTGTTCGGGATGCAGTTTAAACCCTATGATTTTGAAGTTTTAAATATTATCGGAAAGGGAATGGGCACCCAATCGTTCAGTAAAAAAAGCAAAAAGGTATCTTTGTAAAACATGAACTGGTTAAAGATTCAGGATAAACTCAGCCATTGCAGTGCCGGAATTGCCGGTGCCGGGGGTCTGGGCTCCAATTGTGCAGCCGCATTGGTACGTGTCGGAATCGGACACCTGATCATCTGCGATTTCGACCGCGTGGAAGAATCGAACCTGAACCGTCAGTTCTATTTCCGCGACCAGCTCGGACAGCCAAAAGTGGAGGCTCTAAAAGTCAATCTACTCAGAATTAACCCCTCCCTGGATATTGTTATTCATCATGTCAGGCTCGATCCTGAAAATATTCCCGTGCTTTTTGCCGGGGTAAATGTCCTTTTTGAGGCTTTCGACCAGGCAGATCAGAAAGCCATGATCATTGAAACCGCACTGACCTGCTGGCCCGGGCGTCCGATTATTGCAGGCTCCGGTATGGCCGGATACGGGGATTCCAATTCACTCCGTGTAAAATCGAGCGACAACCTTTACATTTGTGGCGATCAGGTAGCTGAAATCGGGCCCGACAGGCCTCCACTGGCCCCTCGTGTCGGAATCGTGGCAAACATGATGGCTAATGTAGGAGTCGAAATATTGCTAAACCATTAAAACCGTAAAACATGAAATCTGTACCCAGGTCACTGATGATCTCCATCCTGTCGGTACTTCTCCTGTATTCATGCAGCACCGGCAAAAAGGCGCTGCAGCAGGGGAATTATTCCGATGCTGTGTTTCAGTCTGTACAGCGTTTAAGGGATAACCCTGACAGCAAGAAATCCGACCAAACACTGGATCAGGCCTATCCACTGGCCATCAGTACCACAAAACTTGAAATTGAACAGTTGCTTAAAAGCCAGGATCCGAATAAATATGGGGCTGTAGCCGACAAATATGCAACCATGAACCGCATGGCTGATGAGATTCGCCATTGCCCGGCAGCTTTAAAGGTGGTCCGTAATCCGGAATCCTTCATCGAAGAAGCGGCAGCCGCTAATCAGAAAGCTGCCGCCGAGGCGTATTCATTGGGTTCCAGGCTGTTGAGTCAGGGCAACCGGAATGCAGCTAAAGAAGCTTATTATCAATATCTCAATGCGGAAAAATATGTTCCCGGATATATGGATGTCAGGCAAAAAATCGATGAGGCCCGGTTCGATGCCACACTCAAGGTATTGGTCGATCAGGTTCCGGTGCCGGGTCGCTATAAAATTAGTTCCGGTTTCTTTTATGACCAGGTATATAATCTGCTTGCCAAAACCAGCGCCCGCGAATTTGTTGAATTCTATACCCCTGAAGGTGCAAAAAACATCCAGCATATCGATGAAATTCTCCTGATGGAATTCGATGATTTCGTGGTTGGTTCGACTTATGACAAGGACAGTGAAAAAGAATTTACCAGTAAGGATTCGGTAAAAACGGGAACAGCCACGATTAAC
>JBBQOG010000193.1:0-6812 GCA_038330665.1 Bacteroidales bacterium | reverse complement strand
CGTTTTCCATGGCTTATATAGTATTAATCTCTTTTTAATGATCCCAGGCCGGAAACACTTTTGTGAATCTCCGGATCTCCCTTATAGCGGACAGAACCCACTCCTGAAATGGATACATCCAGTTTGTTCCTGGCATACACCCGGGCACCGCCGGCACCTGAAAGCTCAACTTCCACCTCATTCGCCATCAGGTCGAGGGCATCGATATCACCAGCGCCTGACAGGTGGATACTGAACTCATCAGCCTTGCCTCTGAAATCACATTCCGAAGCACCTGACAGATCCAGTTTCAGTCGCTTGGCCTCGATCTCAAGATCCAGACGTGCGGCTCCGCTGACGATAATATCAAGATTATTCACACGTATGACCGTGTCGGAAACCAATTTGATGGCTCCCGACAGGTCCATTTTCTCCAGGCCACGAACCCCGATATACAGGTTTTTCTCGCGAGCCTGGAGTATGTTGATCCGGGTTTCAATGCGAAGGGTCGACCCTTCTTCACTGACCCGTACGATATCGAAAAGGTTTTCGTCTAATTCCATTTTCAGATAGGGCTTATCGGAAGGTTCCAGGAATACATGGAAATTCCCCGATATATCCAGCTTGTCGAAACTGCCGATCTTTTCCTCACGGGTTTCAACCTTGCCGTTGCCCACAATCCCGCCCTGGCATCCGGTCAGTGTGATTAACACCAGTGAGAGGATGATCAGCAGGTTGGTGATACTGAATGTTGTTTTCATGGTTGCTTGCTTCAGAAATAAATTGACCCCGTTTTCATTTCCCTGATCTGTTCCGGAGAATGAGCAACCGGCAGAGCAATCCACAATACGAGATACAACAGGAAGCCAAAGCCCATGAACAGTCCGATCACAAAGAGAATCCGGAGCAGAAGAGGGTCGGTGTTGAAATAATAGGCCAACCCGGAGCATACGCCTCCGACCGACTTATCGTGTGCGTCACGGTACATTCTGCGGCTTCTCCGGCCTCCACCATATCGGCCTGAGTAATTAGCCTGATAATAGCTTCCGGAATCGCGACGGCCACCGATATCTTCCGGTGCACCCAGCACTTTAAGAACTTCGCGCACATCATCCGCTGCAACCACCTGACGGAGTGGCTTCAACCGTTCTGTAAAAAGTTCCGCCATACGCATTTCCAGGTCCGTAATCACTTCGCGACCTTCCACGCCCGAAACAAACTGACGTTCTACTCCCGTCAGATAGTCTCTCAAAATTTCATAGGCATCGTCATCGATATTGAATATCGTGCCTGCCAGATTGATTTGAATCGTCCTTTTCATAACCCACTAGTTTAATTGTTCAGAGTACTTGCTTTAACATTGTTATTTCCTATGCAAAGATATGTGATTATTTCAGTATCTTGTATCGCATAGTACTAAATATTTTTTATCATTTTTATTAACTACTTGATTATGTGATGGTTTATTTTTTTGACGGGCATAAAAAAACCGGCGTTGCCGGGTGAGGAGATTATGTAAATTAGAACGCGGATCCCTGCGGGAAAGCGGATTAACCCGGATCTATTTATATAAAATCCGTGCAAATCCGCTTTCCCGCAGGGATCCGCGTCATCCGCGTTCCTTTTAAATCGTCATCCGCGTTCCATCTCTCAATCTACGAACTCGATCCAGCCATGTGTATCGGGCCGGTCGCCCATCTGTATACTGGTAAGCACTTCATACAGTTTAGCTGAAACCGGACCCGGGGTATCATTTTCTCCGAAGCGGTAGGTCTTTCCGGTGGCTTCATCCACGATCAGGCTCACCGGGCTGATCACGGCAGCGGTTCCGCAGGCGCCAACCTCTTCAAATGTTTCCAGCTCTTCAATTGGAACCGGACGGATTTCCACTTTCATGCCCATATCCAGAGCGATTTGCTGGAGGCTCTTATTGGTAATGCTGGGCAATATTGATTTCGATGCCGGTGTAATAAACGTATTATCCTTGATTCCAAAGAAGTTAGCCGGACCGGCCTCATCAATGTAACGCTTTTCCTTCGCATCCAGGAACAGTGCCGATGCGAATCCCTTTTGGTGGGCCACATCCAGGGCCCGCAAGCTGGCTGCATAATTCCCACCCACCTTAATACTTCCCGTACCCAGCGGTGCGGCACGGTCATACGTACGGGTAATCATCATGCTCACCGGTTTGAAAAGCTCCTTGAAATAAGGACCTACCGGGGTTACAAACACTACAAAAAGGTATTCACCGGATGCCTTAACTCCGACCTGTGGACCTGATCCGATCAATAGAGGCCGGATATACAGAGATGCCCAGGTTCCATAGGGCGGCACAAACTGCTTATTCATCTGAACGGCGGTCACAATGGCTTTATGGAACAGCTCATCCGGAACCGGAGCCATCATGATCCCATCGGCCGAACTCCGCATGCGTTTGCTGTTCTCTTCCCACCGAAATAGCCGGATCCGGCCATCTTTCCCCATAAATGCCTTCATTCCCTCAAAAGCTTCCTGCCCGTAATGCAAGCCGGTAGCGGCCATATGAACATTAATATATTCCGATGAGGATAATTCCAGTTCGCCCCATTCGCCGTTACGGTTATAACATCGTACATTGTAATCGGTTTTGATATAACCGAACGGGAGGCATTTCCAGTCTAAAGTTTCCATGATAATAGTGAACAGTTAATTTTTTGGATTGATCAAATGTAGTAAAATTGTGCCACCTAAATGCTGATCTTACAGCATGAATACACCCAGATACAAAGATGAAAGAGCTCGTATTCGTTACCAACAACCCGCACAAACTTTCCGAAATCAGACAGATACTCGGCTCCTACTGTACCATTAGAAGTTTGTCGGATATTGGTTTTCAGGGAGATATTGAAGAAACCGAGCCCGACCTCGAAGGGAATGCCCTGCTGAAAGCCAGGCATATACACGACCGCTACGGCTTTGATTGTTTTGCCGACGATACCGGTCTGGAAGTGGATGCCCTTGATGGAGCGCCGGGAGTTTACTCGGCACGATATGCCGGAGAACAGGCCACCTACCAGGATAATGTGCTCAAAATGCTGGACGCCATGACCGGGAAAGAAAACCGCAAGGCTTGTTTCCGCACGGTGATCGCCCTGATACTCGACCGTCGGGAATACTTGTTCGAAGGTCGAGTGGAGGGTGAAATCCTGGCCGAAACCCGTGGAAATACCGGCTTCGGTTATGATCCCATTTTCAGGCCGTTGGAATCCGCAAGATCCTTTGCTGAAATGTCGGCCGACGAAAAGAATGCTATTTCTCACCGCGGGCGCGCCACACAAAAGCTGCAGGCCTTTCTGGCGCAAAGTGCCGTGGAGGGAAAATAAATGGCCTCGTCAGGCGTTAAAGGTGAGGGACGGGGTCCCCGGGGGAGCATTCGTGGTGAGGGACGGGGTCCCCGGGGGGAGCATTCGTGGTGAGGGACGGGGTCCCCGAGGGAGCATTCGTGGTGAGGGACGGGGTCCCCGCGTTCGCGGGGATGACAACTCTCCGGGGGAATGGAATTGCGTTTGGTTCGGGGTATATTTGTTTTTTGAGATTTGAGATTTGGATTTTACACTGTTATGCAAAGGATATTTATCATACTGGCTTTCCTCACCTTGGGGATTCCCGGCAGGCCGCAGGTTCGTGTGGGCGAATGGCAGGATCAGCTCTCATTCAGTCAGGCCATGAATCTTGTTGAGGCCAGGGGTATCATTTATTGCGCTACCCGGAGTGGACTTTTTTCGTATAATCCTGCTACCACAGAGATTAGTAAATGGTCGAAGATCAATGGTTTGAGCGACCTGGATATTGCCTGCATGGCATACAGCGAGGATTATGATGTACTGATCATCGCCTATTCCAATTCGAATATCGATCTGCTGAAGAACAATCACATTATCAACCTCCCGGATATCAAACACAAAATGATGACGGGAAGCAAGATGATCAACAGCATACTGGTCCAGGGCGATAATGCCCTCTTATCCTGCGGATTCGGAATTATCCGGCTGAACCTGAGCCGTGATGAGGTGGCCTCCACCTACTTCATCGGTCCGGAAGGATCTCACATGGAAGTGTTTGAAACGGAGATATTTAATTACGATTCCATTTTTGCGGCCACCGAAAAGGGAGTTTTTAAAGCTTACATCAACGATCCGGAGCTGGAAAATTACCGTTCCTGGTCATTGGTACCCGGACAACCTTTCCCGGGCGGCACCTTCAATCACCTGGCCTATACTGAAGGAACCCTGTATGCCTCCCAGCTGAGCAGCACCGGTGATATTGATTCGATATACACGTACAATGGCTATTCCTGGACCTGGTTTCCGAGATATTACAATGATATCCGGCGGATGCGGTACCAGGACGGAAAACTTACGGTGGTCAGTTCCTATCAGATCAACCTGATCAATCCCGATGGCACTTTAGCCCAGCATCTGGAGCGGTATGGGGAAGATCTCATGAATCCCAATGATTTTCTGCTGGATACCAAAGGGAAAGCCTGGATAGCCGACCGTGATTTTGGTCTGATCTATTCGCCCGATTATGAAACCTACACCAAAATAAGACCACCGGGACCGTGGGACCGGAAAACTTTCGATATGGTGGTGGCCGATGGCGATTTATGGATTGCGGGCGGAGCCTATGATGCCTCCTGGAACAATATCTGGAATATCAGTGGGGTATCGGCCAAAATAAATGGTAACTGGGTGATATTTAATCCACTAACCGTTCCTCAGATCGGGCTGATCCGGGATGTGGTCAGGCTGGCGGTGGATCCGGCGGATGCGCAACATGTTTACGGAGCCTCCTGGGGATATGGTGTGCTGGAATTCAAGGACGGGGAATATGTCGGAATATGGGATGACACCAACACCGACGGGGCCCTGACCAGTATCTTTCCGGGAAATCCCTATATCCGGATCGGAGGTCTGGCCTTTGATTCCAAAAACAACCTGTGGGTGACCAATTCCAGTGTCCCCTCACCCGTGTCCGTCCGGAAAGCCGATGGAACCTGGAAAAGCTTTCCATACGGACAATACATGGGTGATGCCTTTACCGGCCAGATGGTGATCACGCCTGGCGATGTGAAGTGGATCCAGTTGCCCAAGGGAAACGGGCTCTTCGTTTTTGATAACGGAAAGAATATCGATGACACCTCGGACGACCGTTATTTTAAAATTCCGCTGGAGGTATCCTTTCCGCCCAATAACAACATTAAAATATTAAACGATATCTATTCCATGGCGGTGGACCTTGACGGCCGGCTATGGATCGGCACCAGTTCCGGCGCGGTGGTCTATTATCAGCCTTCAGCAGTATTCACCTCCTCCTCATTTTATGCCTCGCAGCCCAGTGTAAACCAGGGCGATTCGCTCTATCACGGATTGCTTTCGACGGAAATAGTTACCGCCATCGCAGTGGACGGGGCCAACCGGAAATGGTTCGGCACCCGGAATTCAGGTGTTTTCCTCACCAATCCGGATGGTACCGAAATGATTCAATCCTTTAACGTGACCAATTCGCCCCTGCTCTCCAACGAGATTGTTTCGATCACGATTGATAATCAATCCGGCGAGGTATACTTTGGTACGGAAGGGGGGGTGATCTCCTACCGGAGCAATGCCACCCGCGAGGACCTGTATACCGGTACGGTTTATGCATTTCCCAATCCGGTACGGCCCGGCTACACCGGCCTGATCACGGTAAAAGGGGTACCTGCCGACTCCAATGTGAAAATCACCGACCTCACCGGTAACCTGGTTTACGAAGGAACCAGTATGGGCGGACAGGTCACCTGGAATGGTAACGAACGCACGGGCAAGCCGGTGGCCACCGGTGTTTACCTGGTTTTTGCCTCCACCACCGATGTCATGAAAAAAGCCCTCACCAAGATCCTGATCATCCGTTAGCCATGATTGACAAAACCCTCGGAATTGTTCTCAAGCAGATCAAATACGGGGAAACCGGCCTGGTGGTTCACCTGTATACCCGGCGCTGGGGGCGTATCGGCATCATGGTACCCGGGGCACGAACCTCCTCGAAAAGCCGCAAGGCCTACCTGTTCCAGCCACTCACCATACTGGAAATGGAAATTTATTTTAAGCCCAATCGTGATCTCCAGAATATCAAGGAAGTAAAAAACCACAGTCCGCTGATCCACCTCACCAACGATCCGGTAAAAAGTGCGCTGGCACTGTTTCTTGCGGAGGTCCTTCATAAGACACTGCGGGAGGAGGAGGCAAACGAAGAACTTTTTGATTTTCTGAATAACCACATTCAGCTGCTGGATGTTACCGACCAGGGGGTTGGAAACTTCCACCTGTATTTTTTACTCCGGCTATCGCGTCACCTGGGGTTTCAGCCCGCCATCCCCCCGGCCCGGGAGGGTTTGTGGTTTGACCTGTCACTCGGCATCTTCTCCGTTGAAAAACCCCTTCACGACGCCTTTCTTGAACCCCGTTTAACGGCACTGCTCATCCGCTTGCTGACCCTTTCAGCGGGAGATCTTCCGCAAATCAAAATCGACCGGAATACCCGGATGGAACTGCTCGACGGAATTCTTCGGTATTATTACCTGCATCTTGAAGGTCTGGGGGAAATCAAGTCGCACAAGGTACTGGGCGCGCTGTTTGAGTAAAAAAAGATTTTACACAGGGTTCCACCGATGTTTCAGTAGAGTAGAGCGGGAAGGGCTTTCGCCCTTCCCTGCCCCCTCATCAAACCGTACGTGCGGTTTTCCCGCATACGGCTTTCCTACAAAATTCGTCATAAGCATTCACATATAGAACCCTTTGGGTAGTGTATTTAGT
>JBBQOG010000192.1:0-6820 GCA_038330665.1 Bacteroidales bacterium | reverse complement strand
TCCGCCCATATTTTCATCTCCATCGTTCGGTCGCCCCGTTTTCCGTGAACGATCATACTGGCGGTCATCACGCGGTTATCCGATGACATGTTGCGGTCGATCTGCTCCAGAATTTTATCGGCGGATGGGTTCTGAGCCCATAGCATACCCGGCAGGCAAGCCAGGGAAAGCAGTACTTTTTTCATCATTGTAGTTCCTTAAATAACTGAGCTGTATTGCGTTTATAAATACCGATCCCGGCTAAAGCCGTACCCATGAAGGTGGCAAATAAGCCAGGAATAAATCCGATGTAAAATGAAACGGGTGAAATTTCGGTCCGGAAAATTGATGGCATCATCATGGATGAATTTTTAAGATATCCGCCCACATCCAAACCATGATTCTGTATGTAAAAAGAGAGTGACAATGCAATGGCTGAACCAATAAGCGATCCGATCAGCCCGATCAGGACGGATTCGGAAAGCATGGACCGATACACATGACCCTTGGTTTCCCCCACGGCCAGCCTCACCCCCACTTCACCGTACCGGCGAAGTCCGCCCAGCAGTCCGGCATTCCAGAGCACCAGCGACATGGCCATCACAAATATGGAGATGATGATGGCAGAAATGGCATCCATATAATCCACCAGACTGCTCAGCCCGTTCTGATCGCGAAGGGTGACCATCACCGGAGCATAGGGATCCGAAGCGTCAGAAGTTTTCATGAAGCGGGCAACATCTTCAGCGGCGGCAACCTTGTCATATTTATTGGTTTTAAAATAGCCCAGAATTTCGCTGGCAGCCGATTGCATATCCAGCGCCATCTGCACATCGCTGATATCCGCAATTACTGCACCCCGGTCGAGGACCGAACTCCCGAAATTGACCGTTCCGGCCACGGTAAAATTGTAAACCGCCATGCTTCCGTTCATGGTGGAGCCCAGCAGGGTGATCCGGTTTCCCGGTTCCACATTCAGTTTTTCCGCAAACTGGTCGCTCAGCAGCACCTCACCGGGCTTAGCCGGCAATTTTCCACGAACCAGGGACTTTTCAATATTCATCCGCTGTATCTCTTTTGAGCCGGGCGAAAGCAGATCGATCCCCCATCCCACTGCCGGTCCCTGCGAACGGGTTTCCCCGTTTGCATCCGGCGCATCCATCAGGCCTCCAAAACGGATCCTCTCAATCCATTCCATATCCGGAAAGTCATTCCTAAGGGTATTCATCAGATTGTCGGTCTGTACTAGGGAAAGATCATTGGGAGTCTGTTCAACCCGCTCCGAATAGGCTCTGGTCATCACCTTGACATGCCCTGTTGCAAAGCGGGCATTAAAATCGATCATGTCACCAAGAATACCCGTCATTAAAGTCTGGAGCAGTACCGTCAGCAGCACCCCTGTAACGACCACGATAATTGGCAGCAGGCTCCTCTGCCGGTCTCTTAGCAGGCCTTTAAATATGAATCGTATCATTGTATTCTTCCTTTAATTGCTTCGGTTGGGTTCATTTTTGAAATTCTGCGTGACGGGAGATAACTGACTATAGTTGCGGCCAGCAGAACAAATATCACCGTAATGACAATCAGGCTGATACTAAAAACAGGGTATATTTTATCACCGATCGCCATCCCCATATTGTCTGTAGCCTTTGGCATGGGAATGCCGCTTTTCGCCTGTGAAATCAGGAAAGGAATCCCATACACTGCTGCCATACCGGCGGCAAGCACCGCATGCATGGCGCCCTCTACGGTAAACATCCTGACGACCTGCCAGCGGGTCATCCCCAGGGCAATCTGTGTTCCGATCTCTTTCTGCCTCCTGAAAATCGACAGAACCTGCGTGTCAAAAATAGCAAGCAGGGCAAGACAAAGCAGGATCACATACATCACACCTGTTGAAATGGATTTACTCTTGATTACCTTGTCAATATCAGCGGTGAGAAACTTAAGGTCCTTACTAACCCAATCAGCGGAGGCAAAAGCCGGAATACTCGATTTCGACAGTACGAGCAGAGTGGCTTCACCGGGTACTCCAAGCATATTCTGCAATTTTGCCAGTGGAATCCAGATTTGACCGACATCCACCGTCGGGACATTCGTATTAAAGATTGCAGCAATCCTGATATCTGCGGCATCAAAGGTGCCGTTCCTGTCGCGCCATCGAATGGTGATCCGGTCTCCGATCTTTATTTTATTGGACTCCGCCATCCGGCCTCCGATGACCGCCTGAATGTCCGTTGAATCGCTGGTCATGCACGAAGTCGGAAGGTCCAGAACTTTCTGTTCTACCGGTATTCCCTTTAACAGAATACTCTGAATTCTTCCTTCCGGATAAAATGAAGCCATCGTCACCAGAACAGGAGCAATCTGCCCTTCCCTGATGAGGGGGTTCAACTCCTTTGGAATCGGACTGTAACTGTTCTGCAGGGTGAAAGGGTCGATGGGATCGTAGTTTTTCTGCCATAACTGGCCCTGACCGGCTTCCCAGTGAATGGTGTCGGTTTTTGCCTGGATGTTCCATCCATCGAGCATTCCGTTCATATAAATGATGACCACATAGGATAGCGAAAGCACGAAGACATTCAGCCAGGTTCGCAAGCCGGCACCGATCAGGTTTCGGAATGCGAGTTTAAAAGTTAACATATCTTGTTCCTCCTATTTAATCATAACAATCTCATCAGAAGCTACTTTACCATCAAGAAGCTTAATAACCCGGCGCAGGTATCCGATGACCTTTTCATCATGGGTGGCAAAAACAAAGGTGGTGCCGAGCTCCTTGTTGATCCGGGTCATGGTTTGCAGGATATGGTGCGAATTTTCCGCATCGAGGTTGGCGGTCGGTTCATCCGCCAGCACAATTTCCGGCTTTTTTACTATTGCCCGGGCGATCGCTACACGCTGGCATTCCCCACCCGATAGCTGTGCCGGCCGGGATTTTGTTTTATCTGTCAACCCCACCCACTCCAATGCATCCATGACAGCTTTTTTACGATCCTGTGTAGCCATTTTCTGAAGAAGCAATGGAAATTCGACATTCTCAAAAGCGGAATAAACTGGTAAAAGGTTAAATGTCTGAAAGATAAATCCGATACTCAGATTTCTCAGATGGGCGGCTTTTTTCTGCGAAAGTTTGCCTACTGAATCGCCCAGTACCAATACTTCTCCCTCGGTTGGAGAATCAAGGGTTCCGATGATGTTGAGTAAGGTAGTTTTCCCGGATCCGCTGGGTCCAACCAAACCGGAGAATTCACCCTTTGTAAAATTCAGGTTGATCCCGTTCAAAGCGGTGAATTCCCTGTTACCCATGGGGAAAGTTTTCACCAGGTTTCGGATCTGAATAACTGTGCTATTGGGTTCCATGGTATAATTTATATTATTGAGATTTTAATGATTCCAGACAAATAGCAACTGAATGCCCTTTCCCCCCATCAGGTTGGAATTTCCTGTATTCTGATAGAGATCGAATGAATCGGGATTCCAGAATGCAATCAGATGCAGGCTCACTTTATTCAGGTTGATACTCCAGTTAATAAAACGGTACCAGCCATTGGCGGTCCAGTTGTAAAACACCATAGCCGAAAGTGTATGGGTCAAACTAAACGGATACGTTGCCGATAAGGCGGAAAAAGTGATGGAGGAGGAATTTTCAAGCGGCTCAGGCCCCATCTGATAAAGAAATTGTTCCCCCATAACCGTCAGGCCATTGCCCACTAAAAAAGTATAATCGGAACCCACGGTAAGCATCCGGGTATGACGGATGGCCGGTTCCGGCAATTTGGCATAGGTATAGGTTCCCTCGAACCAGATTCCCGGTCCGACATCCCACTTTCCGTCGAGGCCGGCGCGATATTCTGCTATCGGTTTATCCATCACAACCGGATAAAATCCCTTGGACTGATCTGTGCCCAGATATCGGAAATGACCGGAGAATCCAAGCTCGCCCTTACCGGCAGGCAGTTGTACCCTTCCACCGAATTCAGGTCTGTGAGCATCCGAGGTCAGAATTTCCCATCCTTTCGTTGTTTTACCGGGCCAGATGCCCCAGAGCCAGATATTTGCATTATTCTGGAAGAAGAAACGTCCAAGGACTGCATAAGCCCCATCCGTGAGTTGCAAGGGATCGCGTGGATCCATATGATCGAACCACATCAGTGGGCGCAGCATTGTGGCGCTCCCAAAACTTATTTTCTGCAGGCCCAATCTCAATTCAAAACGTTCCGTACCCAAACGGCCCCACAATCGGTAGGGTTTCAGGCTTACCGCACCAGTCAGGGAATCGGGCATAGTAAATCCTACCTGACCATTCGCATTGAGTGAAGCTTCCAAACCGAAATTCCATGTTTTATTTAAAGCCTTGTTCCATTTTATTTCGGGAATATAGCGCACACCTGTCACCGATTGCCATGGTTTCTGGATCTTGGTCAGATGCAGGGCCGAAACCTGTCCGGAGAATGAAAAATCTTGCGAAATCAAATACTGAGGGTTCAGAAAGTGAAACAGAAGCAGGATCAGAAAAATTTTCCGCGACATTTATCTGTCCCTGTTAGGTGAAAGAATACCATAGAAAAAGAGGCCTGTCAGATCGTTTAGGGCCACATGCATGTTTCCGCCATATAGTTCCAGCAGGGCAGGATCATTGATCATCCGGCTGATCTGGCTCGTAAAATAGGGAATCAGCGCCAGGTTTAGTTCTTTCCGGATCTGACCAGATTCCTGAGCTCCGGCGTAATCTTGCAACACCACTTTCAGTGTTTCACCTGACAATTCATTCAGCAAGGCCATCACATCCCCCGTGGTCTCCGCATAGATATCGGCAAGAAACTCTTCGGTGAACTGACTGGCGGATTCGCGCTTCATTTCCATGGTGGCCAGCACTTTTTCGACGAACGGAATATCCCGGTTCATAATCTCCTGATAAGTCACCATTCCCTCATCCGCCAATTCTCGGATAATGGAACAGACCAGATCGGTTTTATTGGAAAAGGACCGGTAAAAGGTCATTTTGCTGACGCGCGCATCCTGACAAACCTCTTCCACGGTCACCTTTCGGAAACCATATTTAAAAAAAAGGTTCTTGCCGGATTCGACCAGCTTCCGTTTGCTAACCGGCTCCCGGGTATTGTTCAATTTCTCAGCCACAATAACAAAACGATTATGTTACCTTATATACAAATGTATACATTTTTCGTAACATCAAGCTAAAATCGTAAATATATATTGGACTCCACAATGACAATGATTTCCGGGCAGGGAGTATTGCTCTAGCAGATATATTCCTGAGGGTCAACGGTCTCCGTCACCGAAAATCGCGACCTCATGCCGGCCATTACCGTCGGCCGCGCCCCGGTACATTCCAGGAGAATTAAAGACCAGGGCGATATTGCCATCCTTGTCCACCGCAATGATCCCGCCTTCTCCGCCGGCCGGTTTCAATCGATTCATGATGACTTCTTCTGCTGCTTTCTGAACGGTCATACCCTGATATTCCATCAGGGCAGCAATTTCGCGGGCCACGGTATACCGGATAAAAAATTCGCCATGTCCGGTACCCGAAACGGCACAGGATTTATTGCTGGCATAGGTTCCGGCACCGATTATTGGGGTATCCCCGATACGGTTCCATCTTTTATTGGTCATGCCTCCGGTTGACGTACCGGCCGCTAAGTTTCCAGCCTGATCCAATGCCACACATCCTACGGTTCCGAATTTATTTTCTTTGGCTTTTGCGATTGCATTCTGCAAATCCTTCCAGCGTCGTTCCGTAAAAAAATAGGTACTGTCGACAATTTCCAGACCCTGCTCTGCAGCAAATTCCGTCGCGCCCTTGCCGGATAACATCACATGGTTTGAATGGGTCATAACCCGCCGGGCCAGGGAAATCGGACTCTTCACATTCCTTACGCCGGCCACTGCACCCGCCATCAGGTTTGATCCGTCCATCACGGAAGCATCCAGCTCATTGTAGCCTTCATGAGAAAATACTGCTCCTTTGCCCGCATTAAATAGTGGACAATCCTCCATTACATGGATCACATTCTCTACGGCATCCATCGAGGCCCCGCCTGATGCCAGAATCTTTTCTCCCACTGTTAAAGCAGAATCCATCATGTGGAGAAAGGCTTTCTCCAGCTCCGGCGACAGGTTTTTACGAAGAATCACCCCTGCCCCGCCGTGAATGGCAATGGCAAATGATGGCTTTTGCGCGGTGCTCTTTTTTCCACCGTCAGGTGCATTGCAACTGGCCAGGATTGCAATCAGCATCAATGATAAGGTGAGTCTGGAAGTACAGAAAGTGTGGGTTTTCATAATGTCGGGTTTTGGAGAGTAAAATAAACATTTTTCGCCAAAGATGGTTTAATGCGATAGAGGATTAAGACTTATCATGAAAACAATATTTATTTTATTCGCATTAATAACCAGCGCAATGTCAAGCATAAATGCACAGTCGAAAGACCATCGTAATGAACTGACGGCCGAAGAGAAGCGGGTGATTATCAATAAAGGTACGGAGCGTCCGTTTTCCGGCAAATATGAAGACTTTAACGAAAAGGGAACCTATACCTGCAAGTGGTGTGATTCCCCGCTTTATCGTTCCGATTCCAAGTTTGATGCGCATTGCGGATGGCCAAGCTTTGATGACGAAATCCCGGGAACAGTGATTCGGAAACCGGATACTGACGGAATGAGGACCGAAATTATTTGTGCAAATTGCGGGGCACATCTTGGCCATGTATTTACAGGCGAAGGCTTTACGGCCAATAACACCCGCCATTGTGTGAATTCCATATCTTTGAACTTTATTTCCGACAAACAGATGGATAATCAGAAAAAAACCGAAACC
>JBBQOG010000191.1:0-6822 GCA_038330665.1 Bacteroidales bacterium | reverse complement strand
GGACAAAGCGGCGCAAAGATAATAAAAAAGTGACAAGCGACAAGTGTCGGGGGTGGCTAAGGAGGAATCGCAATGCGAACCGAAGGCGTGCGCAGCGAAGCTAAAAGCGTGATGCGCAAGAACAAGCTTTTTCCATTATCCCGGTGTCACTCGTCACTCGTCACTCGTCACTTGTCACTTGTTTCGCGTTTAGCTTCGCTGAGCTCGCCTTCGGCTCGGTTCGCGTCACGATTCTTCCGTCTCTTTGTCAGCGATTTAACCACGAGATAAATGGCGAATCCCGCACCTAAAGCCAAGACCCCCCATTTCAGCTCATCGTAATATTTTTCAAGCAAATCCTGCTGCGAGTAAAAGAAGTAGCCCAAGGCCGAAAGAACAATATTCCAGATACCCGCTCCGATAAAAGTCCAGAGCATGAAGGTTTGCAGTGGCATTTTGGCGAGACCGGCCGGAATCGATATCAGGTGCCGGACACCCGGAACCAGTCGCCCGATTAGGGTGGAGCTTTTTCCGTTTTTGATGAAGAAATCCTCGGCTTTCTGAACCTTGGCAGGATTGAGGAATATCAGGTGAGCGAGCTTGGTATCGGCCAATGCATAAACGATTTTCCGACCCAGCGTAAAAGACACCACGTAATTGATGAGTGACCCTGCCAGGGCCCCGGAAGTACCAGAAAGTACCACCAGGAAAATATTGAGGTCTCCTTTGGCAGCAAGATAGGCAGCTGGGGGCATCACCAGCTCCGATGGCATCGGAAGTACCGTACTTTCAATCATCATCAGCAAAAACACCGTCAGGTACGAGATGTTTTGCATATACCAATCGATCACCTGTTGAATAAATTCCATTGAGCCTGCGGTTTGCCCCAAAGCTAATAAAAAAAGGCCACCCCGGAGAGGGGCAGCCCTTTTCATGAAAAGACACTCTATTATTCAACAATCACCATTTGCTTTGTTTGAACAAAAGATCCTGCTTTCAGGGTGTAGAAATACACACCGGCATCCAGATTATTGGTTGCAAGCGTTTGTGAATGTTTCCCTGCAGGCATCATCCCGTTATCAACCATCAAAACCTTACGGCCGGTGAGGTCCATCACTTCGAAAGTGACGTTCGATCCGGTAGTCAGTTCATAATCAACCACGGTGGTGTTTTTGAACGGGTTCGGATAGTTCTGGCCCATTTTGGCCACCTCCGAAGCAAGGTCAACCCCATCATTGATATTGCCATGCTCGTTGAGGTTCAGATGAACCATCATGTTCCGCTTGCCAAAGAAGTCAGTCACACCGGTTCTGCTGCCACCGTCATAGATGGCAATCCCCGACGATTTCACTAAGTTCATCTGGTTGTCGGTACCGATTTCCAACCCCTTATTCCTGCGGAGCAGATAATCGGCATTGGTATTGTCCTGTGATATACCCGCATAAACCAGGTCTCCCTTTTTCAGGAATTCCGATTCGCCGTCCTTATCCAGATTCAAGGTCACCCAGGTATTGAAATCGGCGGAATCCAGCTGAACCATTTGAGTCGTCAATAATTCAAATGGAGTCTGATCTTCTTCCGTGATCGGGGGTACAAAGAACAGGGTGAACCGATAATTCAAGTCCGCATCAGCTTTTCCACCGGTAATAAATACCGAGATTGAACTCACTTCGCAATCTCCAAAAATCGGGAAGATGGAACCGCTGAAGTGGTTGAGGTTTTCAGTAGCTGCGGTGGTATAGGATTCCTTGGTCATCGACCAGCTCAGCGTATTCACCGAACCGGAACGCGAGTAAACGCTGTCGGTTACATTGAAATAAACTTCCTTTTTGTTATCGGCTGGATTCTCATCAGCCACTTTGGCCTTAAATTCATAATTCATTCTATAATGGCCATAATCCACCGGAGAATATTTATCAGCAATATTGGCGGTATCCACAACTAAAAGCGGAACATATGCCGGGGCTGACATTTTGTGGAAAACGCTGGTGCCATTCTTGGTAATATCCATATCAAGATATACCTGCTCCTGATCATATTCACCAAAGGCGAGTGCACTGGACTGGAAATTCATGAAACCACCCACACCGTCGAGCTGTGATTTCGGAATATTGGCGATCCAGGACATCTGTGTATTCGGATCATTGTTATCCCATTCAACCTGTACATAATTCAGCACCAGGTCGTTGTTATAGGCTTCCGAAACCTTGAAATCATCTATTGCCCAATAATACAGATAGGTGTTCAGCCAGTGAAGTCTCATTTTAACATTCGCCGCACCCGCTGCCACTTCTGAAATATTGACCCGGAAAAGAGCGGGTTCCCCTTTTGGTTTATCCATCGGGCGGTCCTTATGACCACAACCCATGTTGGTGCTGAAAGTTGCAGAGTGTACCCAATCATCTACCGAAACTTCCAGGAACATGTCGACAACATTATAGGACAGGAAGTGCGTTTCAAAACTGACCACCACAGAGGAATGCGAGCTGCAGTCGATGGTGGGGAAACCAATGGTGTTGTCGACCGGTGTGGTTGCCAGGGTTCCGGTAATCCAGTTTACCCCTTCAGGGAAAATGGCGAGACATCCGTTGGCTTTCGTGGTTGAATTCAGTGGAGGATCCTGAGTATACACACTCACGAAACCCAGATTACCCGGCCACCAGGAAAACGTCATTCCGTTATCCGTTGGATCCATGAAATAATAGCCGACAGGAGCCTTCCAACCCCGTTCAGCAGCCGGATCTTCCCAACCAAACGTCTCGGAAAAGAAAACTTGCCCGTTGCCCTTAGTCCCAGGGGTTTGAGCATGTGCCGGAATTGCTGCAAACAATACGGCAATTGCAAGAAGAAGTGTAAATTTTCGCATACGCGTCCTTATAAAGTTAAATAATGTTAAAATTTCACGATCAAATATAAACCCCAATTTCATCTTTCCAAAGAAAATACTCACTTATTATAAAATATTACGCAATTATTGTGAATCCATACACAAACAAAGGATATATTCCCCAAAAGGATTTATATTTAAGTGTCGCTCTAACACTTCAAAATGAAAAAGAATCTCACCTTCCTTGCCCTGTCTATTGCGCTGATAATCATCGGGTGTAACTCGTTAGAAAATTCAGACCTATTTTTAAAAATCTCGTCAGAAAATTCCGTTTCGCCGATTTCGCCCCTGATTTACGGTCAATTCTATGAACACATCTACCATTCCGCTAACGGTGGACTTTGGGGCGATTTGGTATGGAACCGCAGTTTTGAGGAATTTGAGGAGAAACCGGACTGGAGAATTAACGGAGACATCCTTTCTCAAACCGAAAAGCTCAGTGATGTCAAGCTCCTGATTGGCAACCCCAACTGGACGGATTACGACTTTACGCTGGAAGCCCGTAAAGACGAGGGTTATGAAGGATTTTTGGTTCTCTTCAGGGCCACTGATGAGGATCATTTTTACTGGTTAAACGCGGGGGGCTGGGGCAACAGCCAGCATTGCATTGAAAAGGAGGTTGGCGGTAACCGCAAGGTGATCACCCCCTTTATCCAAGGGAAAATTGACCAGAATACGTGGATACCCATCCGGGTTTCAGTCAGGGGTAACCGCATGGAAGTGTTTCTTAACAATAAGATATTATACAATTATACAGATAGTATTCACCCGCTGTTGAAGGGTTCTGTCGGAATCGGCTCCTGGAGCACGTCAGTGAGCTTCCGGAATTTAAAGGTGACCGATCCGGATGGGAAAGTCTTGTATAACGGACTGCCCGTGCTTCCTGACAACTTTATATTCCCCAGGCACTGGGCCGTTTCGGATCCTGCAAAATTTACGGTGGATAATAAGGATGCAAAGAACGGATCCGTGTCGGTGGTGGCCCATCCCGCTGGATCCTCCATCTCGATATCCCAAAATAATTTTGCGGTAAAAGCAGGGGACGTGATACAGGGATCCATCTGGTTAAAAGGCAGTTCATCAGCCAGAGTATCCGTTCAACTGAAAGAAGGTCATACCCTCATCACTGAATCAAACATCAATGATTTATCGTCCACCTGGAAGGAGTACCCGGTTACATTCGACCCCCAACCTGCAACCCGCAACCTGCAACTCTTCATCACCATTCACGGCACCGGTTCCGTCCATATCGACCAGCTCAGCCTGATGGCCGAAAGTGCCATTAAAAACGACGGGTTCCGAATGGATCTCTATTCGGCGGTTAAGGATATACAGCCCACCGTCATCCGCTGGCCGGGTGGTTGTTTTGCAGAGTTGTACCGCTGGAAGAGCGGCATAGGTCCGCAGTCCGATCGCATGGCATTCCCGGTGAACCTATGGGACGACAAGGATGTGAATTCGCTGGGAACCGATGAATATATTACCCTGAGCCGTAAGCTGGGCAGCGAACCGCTGATCGTCATCAATTCCGGATTCCATGAGGGGGCCGGAACCCCCGAAGCCTGGGCACCTTGGGTACAGGAAGCCTGCGACTGGGTGGAGTATTGCAACGGACCCGCCAGTTCAGTGTGGGGTTCGGTGCGAGCCCGAAACGGACATCCGGAGCCTTACGGAGTCAAATTCTGGGAAATCGACAATGAATTGTGGCGGTCGAGAGTGCCCGATCCCCACAAATACAGCCAGGCGGTAAAGATATTTGCGGCTGAAATGCGGAAAATCGACCCCGGTATCACCATCATCGCCCACGGCGGGAATGGTACCGATATGGAATGGAACCAGGTGGTTTTGGATGAATGTGCAGGTGATTTTGATATTCTTTCGATCCACCACTACTCCGATCCGGATGGCTATTTTACTGCCGCCCTCTCACAGGATACCCTGTATAAAAAACTCCGGAAAGCGATTTCCACCTGCGCAAATCCATCGGTCCAAATTTATGTTTCGGAATGGAATGCCCAATCGACCGACTGGCGAACAGGAATGTATGCAGGCAACCTGCTGAATATATTTGAGCAAAATTCAGATGCCATCACGATGGGCGGTCCGGCCCTGTTTCTGAGGCACACCTCCGCAACCGCATGGGACAATGCCTTTATCAATTTTGACCAGTCGGGGTGGTTCCCGGCTCCGAATTATGTAGTGATGAAATTATGGCGGGAGCACTATGCCCCGGATCGCCTGGATATGACCGGCATGCCGGATTCGGTAAATGCGGTGGCCTCCTTCGACCCTGCCGATAAGAGAATGGTGGTAAAACTGGTCAATAACAGTCAGTCGGATAGAGCGTTGAACATCCTGTTGCCTGAAAATTACAAGGGAAACCAGGCCACCGGATATCTGGTCAGAGGAATGAACCTTTCGGACCGGAACACCATGGAACAACCCGATCGTATCGCACCAAAAAATCAGCCGGTTAGTATTAAAGGACAAAAAATATATACAAATTTGCCGGCATTGAGTTGCCTCCTGATCGAAATCAGGTAGCCTCCCTACAAATTATCGGACATGAGCGAAAAAAAGAGCGTCTTGCGGTTGACCTTCCTGAAGAGGGACTGGTTCCTGGCTGGTATCATCCTGGTGGTGACGTTCCTGGTTTTTTCGCCGGTGCTGAAAAGTGAATTTCTATTTTGGGATGATGATGCCAACGTTACCGAAAACCAGGACGTTAAAGTTCTTAATGCGGCCAGTGTCAAGCACATGTTCAGCACCACGGTTACCGGAAACTATGCTCCCCTCACCACGCTCAGCTTCGCCCTGGAAAACAAGTTCTTCGGCATGAAACCGGGAATTTACCACCTCGATAATCTCCTGCTTCATCTGCTGTGCACCCTGCTGGTTTTCCTGTTAATCCGGAAACTTGGAGCCAATCTTTTTATCGCATTTGTAACGGCCCTGCTTTTCGGAATTCATCCGATGCGGGTGGAATCCGTGGCCTGGATTACGGAAAGGAAGGACGTATTGTACGGATTTTTCTATCTCCTCTCGCTCCTTCTATATATCAACTGGTATCAGAAGAAAAAGATCGTTTATTATGGATTGGCCTTGCTGGCCTTCGCACTGGCTTTGCTATCCAAAATACAGGCAGTTACCCTGCCGCTGGCGCTGGTGCTGATCGATTACTATTTTGATAATAAATTCAGCCTCAAAAAGATTGGGAACAAGATCCCATTCTTTGTTCTTTCGCTCATTACGGGAGTAGCCGGGGTGATCCTGCTTCAAAAGCAGGGAACCCTTGAAACGAATACGGTGATGCCTTTTTTTCAACGGATATTTATCGGCACGTATTCGTTCTGCGTGTATCTGATCAAGTCATACTGGGTTTACCAGCAATCCGCCATTTACCCCGTTCCGGATAAATTATCGATCCTCTTTTATTTGAGTCCGCTGATGATCATTTTTGTGGCAACCACCATTTATCGAATTTTCAGCGATCAAAAAATAGTGATCTTCGGCTTCCTGTTTTTTGTAATCAATGTGTTGTTCATGCTTCAGATTGTAGGTGCGGGAACGGCCTTCCTGGCCGACCGGTTTACCTACCTGGCCTACCTGGGACTTTTCTTCATTTTTGCCTGGATATTGAACTATCTGATTGAGTTTAAAACAGAAAAACCAACCTGGGGTAAAACATTGGCCATCGGAATCGCAACCCTTACACTGGCGGCCCCGCTTTTGCTGACTCCTGGAAGGATTCATGTTTGGAAAAATACAAAAACCCTTTTTGCAGATGTGATCAGCAAGTATCCCAATGTGTCGATGGCTCACCACAACCTTGGTCTGTATTATCGCGATCA
This sequence comes from Bacteroidales bacterium, assembly GCA_038330665.1. Lineage (GTDB taxonomy): Bacteria > Bacteroidota > Bacteroidia > Bacteroidales > UBA12481 > UBA12481. The sequence goes on along the minus strand of JBBQOG010000191.1, from coordinate 105 downwards.
GCACCGTGATGATCAGGCGGTTGAATCCTATACCCGCGCCATTCAGCTTAATCCCAACGGATATCGCACCTACAGCAACCGCGGTGAGGTCTATTTCGAGCAGGG
>JBBQOG010000190.1:0-6825 GCA_038330665.1 Bacteroidales bacterium | reverse complement strand
ACTTAAACACAGTGACAAGTGACAAGTGACGAGTGACGAGTGACGAGTGACAACGGGAGAATGTAAAAAGCTTGTTCTTGCGCATCACGCGTTTAGCTTCGCTGAGCTCGCCTTCGGTTCGCATTGCGATTTTTCGTTAGAGTCACTCGTCACTTGTCGCTTGTCACTTTTTTATTATCTTTGCGCCGCTTTGTCCGATGGTGTAATTGGCAACACATCTGATTTTGGTTCAGAAGAGTCTAGGTTCGAGCCCTAGTCGGACAACAAAGAACATTGTAGAGACGGATGATCATCCGTCTCTTTTTTATTGCCATATGGATTGGTAATCTAAATATATTTAGTCCAAATAGCATTGGATAACTAAATAATAAATTGTAAATTTACCCTGTTAATCTTAATAGTGATGGAGAGATATGTGTTATCCAAACTGAAGACCTGGGTGAAGGAGAGTCGACGGAAACCACTGCTGCTGCGTGGTGCCAGGCAGGTGGGTAAATCCTGGCTTGTAGACCAGCTGGCTGCGGAGGAGTTTGAATTTTATGTAAAGATCGATTTTGAAGAAAACCCTGGCTACATCACCTTGTTCCAGGGGGATCTGACTCCTCAGAAAATCATCTCGGAACTGGAGTTAAGGACGGGTATAGATATTCTGGCCGGGAGAACACTTTTGTTCTTTGATGAGATACAGATTTGTCCGAGAGCGATCATGGGACTTCGTTATTTTTATGAGAAAATGCCAGATTTACATGTTATTGCTGCAGGATCGCTTTTGGAATTTGTGTTTAGTGAGATTTCGTTTCCAGTGGGCCGCGTTCAGACCCTGGACATTCATCCGATGAATTTTTCCGAATTTCTTCACGCGATGGATTACAAAAAAGCTGCTGAAATATGTAATAAACCGATCTCGGAAGTTTCCGAAGCCACACACCAATTTCTCCTGGAGCAGCTAAGGACCTACTGGTTAGTTGGAGGAATGCCGGAATGTGTTAAGGTATACGCAAACAACCGGAAACTTAAAACGGCAGCGGAAGTCCAGGACGAAATCTGTGAAACGTATCGCATGGATTTCAATAAATATAAACCCAAAACAGATGTAAACTGTCTGAAATCAGTTTACACAGCGATTGCTGCACATGTTGGCCAACAAATCAAATACACCGGTCTGACTGGGGGGTTTACCATCCCGACGGTAAAAAAGGCTTTTGAGAGCTTGCTCCTGGCACGAATAGCCATTAAAGTCAATTCATTGTCAAACATTGGAATTCCGTTGGAGTTATATGCCAGTGATAAAAAATTCAAGAGCGTGTTTCTCGATATCGGCCTGATGAACCGGATTGTGGGAATTGACTACAATGAGGCTCTGACACACAACAACTTGCTGGCCATCTACCGTGGGCAACTCGCTGAACAATTCGTCGGCCAGGAGTTGGCTGCGTATACCAATCAACGGCTTTATTACTGGGCGCGAGATGCGAAAAACAGCAATGCTGAAATTGACTTCCTGTTCATTTTTAATGGCAAGATTTTTCCAATTGAAGTGAAAGACGGGCCATCGGGAAAACTGCGAAGCCTGCACCTTTATCGTCAAACTCATCAGCCGCCACTTTCGGTGGTTTTTCATGCCGGGCCTTTTGGTATCCTGAAGGAAGAAAAAATCGTATTCCTTCCGTTGTATTTTGCAGGGACACTGGCCAAATTTGGTCCAACAGGTGATTTTATGGACAAAATGCTGCAAGAGCCGATTCCCGAACAACGGATTACCTAATTTCCGCCATGATTTATCTACCTTAACACGATCATCCGATCGACTATGTCTACACCTGAAACGCTCAAAGCTATTCTTGCGGCAATCGGTATCGCCGGGTTTTTTATCCTGCTCATTGTGTTGGAAATAAGAGCAATCTATAAAAAGCAGGTATGGGTGAAGCCGAAATTTCTTAGATTGATCATTATTGCCGTGGGGCTTTTTGTTCTGGTATCGGTATGGATAATTGGCACAGATGACTCCATTTTAATGAAGGTCATTCTCTCTATTTTCGCCGCCTATTACATTTATAGCAGTCTGAACGGCTGGCTTATTAAGCCGAAGGTCAGGTAGGACAAACTTTTTCCAGGAATCACCACCATCAATGGGTATTAGTTTTAAAACTTCATCAGGGTCCATTGCTCCATCATGGAGCTCTTGTATTCCTGCGGCCCCTGCCGGGTGGGAGTACCGGAAAGGTCGCCTGTTTTGGCAAAGCTTTTCAGCACGAATGGAATCCCGTGGGAATGGAACAGATCGGTACCGTCGGTAATCTGGAAGTGCAGATGCGGAGCGGTTGAGTTGCCGCTGTTTCCCAACAGGGCGATCGGATCTCCCTCTTTAACTGCCTCGTTGGCCCTGACAAGGAATGAATTGGGCACACAATGACAGTAGTAAGCGTACCTCCCGGCACCGATGTCCACTATCAGGTAGTTTCCGGCCAAATCCAGGGCGGTGGAAAATGTTACATCCTGGGCGTCGCCATGGTTCTCCGGCTGACCGTCCTTCAAGTAAACGACTGTGCCATTAGCCACCGCATAAAGGGTATCCCGGTAATTGTAATAGGAATGGTTATCCAGCGGATCTCCGTCATGGATGTCGGTGAGATCCGGGTTCATCCGGAGATTATCGAACGCAAAGCGCTCCGGGGTATAAATCTCCCCATCCATGAAAAAGAGGGTGTAAAAATGATAGGCATTGGTGGATTGATTGATGAACAGCCAATCCGCCCCCTTTACCGGCGAAGAAATGACTAACGGGGATTCCGAAAGCCTTGGCTTGAAGGCCCCTGCTTCAAACTCGAGCGTTTTGTTTTGCAGGGTATCCCTGAATTCAAACCGATGGATGATCTCAGCCGGCGCCGCCTTGGTGAGAGGGATCGGTAACTGAAGCGACAGGTAATAATCAGAAATTGGATCTAATACATAATAGGGATTTGCATCAAGAGGTGCCGTATAAACGATGGGCAGCGTAGCTTCTGTGATCGTCATCAATTCTTCTCCGGTAGCCTTATTCACCGCGGTTAAACTCACAAACCGGAGGCCCACCTTGTCGAATTCCCACATTTTCAGGGTGTAGGGGATTCGAAGAAACTGGTCCGTTTTGAACGGAATGTCGTTGATTATCACTTCTATTTTGCCGGCATATTCTGCTTCCGGTCCCTCTTTTTTGCAGGAGCTCAAACAGGCGAAAACCCCTGCCACCAGGATTATAAGGATTTTGTTTTTCATCGGGTTTTGAGAATTAGCGTTCATGAGTGGTTAATAGTCTAAAGTTCAGGAAAATATCTGAATTTACAATGGGCTATCCTTCTGAAAAAATCCCCGCCGGATGTACGTATTTCTCTTTTTGTGTGCTAATTTTACGTGATCCAGACACTAAATCAAGAAAAAAATGAAATCACTGTTGCTTTACTCCGTATTGTTGCTCGGAACGATTGGTCAGCTGACCGGCCAGATCACGGCTCCGGGGGTCAAGTGGTCGGATTCCTACACGTTCGACCGGTTTAACCAGATGAAGATCGATTTCTTTGCTAAGGATGGCAAGCTGATGCGCACCCTTCATTACAAAACCTTTTACAATGCTGATGCCATTGGGCTGAAATCCGCAGCGGGAGAACTGCAGGTTCCGGAAGGCAACTTTTGTGTGCTGATGGATGCTCCCGGAAAGGGCAGCGATACCGAAACCATTTTCGACATGACCCATTCGGTGGCGATCCAGATTTTTGGCTGCGACAGTCCGGAGCCGATGTATAACGCGGGAGGATTCAAATTTCCCGTGGGAGCTGATATCAAGCGCCTGGACCTGGTTCCGACTGAGGAGACCCGTACTATTGCGGGTCATTTGTGCAAGAAATACACCTATACCTACAAGAAAATATTCGGTTCGGTTTGGATTACCTCCGAAATAAAACTGCCAAACGACTTTGGGTTATTCCGGGCCGCAAAAATGGCTGCACTACATAATACTTTGTCATCCGGGGGGTTTGTGATGGAGATGACCAGTGAGGATGCCAATGGCGGAAAAACCGTCATGACCACGGTTTCATTGGGAAATCAAGAAAATCAGACCATTACACTTCCTAAGGGTAAAATAAATACCGCTATTAATAAGGTGAATTACTTCACTTTCTAGTGGCGAACCGGATCCGGATTTGGCTCCGGGTTGACCGGCCATTTGCTCCGCAAATCGTATCTTGGCAAGGTAAAGTCACCCGACCGGAATGAAAAACAGAATTCTCCATCCTGCAGCTGCCATTTTAACCTTTCTTACCGCACTGATTACGTACGTGTTGTGCCTGGAGCCTTCGGTATCCTGGTGGGATTGCGGGGAATTTATCTCTTCGGCATACGGTCTCGAGGTGGGTCATCCACCGGGTGCACCTTTGTTTATGCTGATCGGCAGGGTCTTTACACTATTTTCATCCGGGTTCGGCCAGGTGGCGCTGATGGTGAACCTGCTTTCGGCGCTGGCCAGTGCACTAACGGTGCTCTTTCTTTATCTGACCATTGTGATGGTGGCTGAAAAGGGCAGTGGAAGAGACCGGGAAAGCGATCGTGCTATTCCATGGCTCTTCGTTTTAGCCGGGGTGGTTGGCGCACTGGTCTATGCTTTTTCCGATACCTTCTGGTTTTCGGCGGTGGAGGGGGAGGTGTATGGCATGAGCTCGCTTTTCACGGCGCTGGTGTTCTGGGCGATCCTTCGCTGGGAGCGTGAGGTGGGTGAAAAGGGGAGCAACCGTTGGATTTTGCTGATCGCCTTTCTGATCGGTCTTTCGATCGGTGTTCACCTGCTCAATCTGCTGGCCATACCGGCCATTGTGCTGGTCTGGTATTTCCGGAAATATCCTCATCCTACCTGGAAAGGGACGCTGATTGCCCTGCTGGTTTCGATGGGCATCCTGGCCTTTGTCATGTACGGGCTGATACCCGGCGTGGTGATCCTGGCCTCCTGGTTCGAACTGTTTTTTGTAAATCTGTTCGGATTGCCCTTCCATTCCGGATTGATCGTATATTTCATCCTGCTGATAGCCGGACTGGCCTGGGGCATCCGGGAGTCGCACCGAAGGGGAGCCGTTGTGCTGAATACCTTGTTGCTGGCCTTTACCTTTATTCTGATCGGATATTCCTCCTATGCCACCCTGATGATCCGCTCGGCTGCCAACCCGCCGATGAACCAGAATCATCCGGATCATGTTTTCAGTTTGATTGGCTACCTGAACCGCGAACAATATGGCGACCGGCCCCTGCTAACCGGACCGGTTTTTAACGCTCCCATCACCGGACAGAAACCGGGAAAGGCCATTTACGGACCCGTGGATGGGAAGTATAAAATCGTTGACCGCACCTATAAGCCGGTTTATGATAAGCGTTTTACCACACTTTTCCCGCGCATGTGGAACGGCAGTCCCGACCATAATGAACTGTACCGGGAATGGTCTCGCATGAAGGGCCAGCCGATTGATGTGAAGGGCTCCGACGGGAAAAGCCATGTGGAATACAAACCAACGTTTACCGAGAATTTGCGGTTCTTTTTTTCCTATCAGCTGGGACATATGTACTTCCGCTATTTCATGTGGAATTTTGCCGGTCGCCAGAACGATACGGAAAGTCAGGGAGGCATCCGCGACGGCAACTGGATCAGCGGAATTCCATTCATTGATGAGGCCCGTATCGGACCCCAGAATGCCCTGCCCGACCAATACCGCCGCAGCAAATCGAGAAATGTTTATTTTCTTTTGCCCCTGCTCCTGGGATTGGCAGGTGCCATATTTCAGTACCGGAAATCGAGGAAAGATTTTCTGGTTACCCTGATTTTATTTGTGCTTACGGGAATCGCCATTGTTATTTATCTGAATCAATACCCGAACCAGCCACGCGAACGCGACTATTCCTATGCGGGATCTTTTTATGCATTTGCGATTTGGGTGGGATTGGCTGTCCCCGGCTTGGTGAGAATGACAGGGAACCGAGTCGCGGGGATGAGAGGGAAGTGGGTGCTGGTGTTATTGGCGGTGCCGGTGCTGATGGCGGTACAAAACTGGGATGATCATGACCGGTCGGGGCGATACATTGCCCGGGATTTTGCCTATAACTACCTGAATTCATGCGCGCCGAATGCCATTTTATTTACGGTGGGCGACAATGATACGTTTCCGTTGTGGTATGCGCAGGAGGTGGAGGGAATTCGCACGGATGTGCGGGTGATCTGCCTGCCGTACCTGTCGGCCGCCTGGTATATCGATCAGCTGCGGCGGAAAGAGTGGCTGTCGGAGCCGGTGCCTTTTTCGCTGGACCGGTCGCAGTATGGTCCGGGGAAGCGCGATTATATCCCGGTTATTGAGCAGATTAAGGACACTGTGGATGTGGACCGGCTGGTGGATTTCATGGTCAGCGACCGGGAGACCTCAAAGATTCCCCTGCAGGATGGCGGTTCGATCAATTATCTGCCCACACGGAATCTCCGCCTGAGTGTGGACCGGCAGAAGGTTCTTGAAACCGGCACGGTGCCCGCGGAAGATGCCGGCCGGATCGTGCCCGAAATCATCTGGCAAATGCGTCGTTCCTCCCCATATAAGAACGACCTGATGATTCTGGACCTGATTGCCCGCAATAACTGGGAGCGACCGATCTATTTTACCTCCATCGGTCAGGATAACATTTTGGGGTTAACCGAGTATTTCCGGCTCGAAGGGTTTGCCTATCGTTTAGTGCCGGTGAGGGCGCCTGAAGGGGCCGGACTAACGGGGTCGATCAACACCGGGATTTTGTATGACCGGTTCATGAACACTTTCCGGTGGG
>JBBQOG010000189.1:0-6829 GCA_038330665.1 Bacteroidales bacterium | reverse complement strand
GTAGGGGAGGAGTTTAGGAGTTGAGGAGTTTAGGAGTTTAGGAGTTTAGGAGGGGAGGAGTTGAGGAGTTTAGGAGGTGAGGAGTTTAGGAGGGGAGGAGTTTAGGAGGTGAGGAGGGGAGGTTCAAACCCTACCGGTCGTCAGCTTGCCTTCTATGAAGTCCAGTTTGCCGGCCCGTTCCATGGCGTAGGTACGTTCCTTTACATCAACATATAAAAGAAGTTCTTTAGCGCGGGTCAATGCCATCTGCTGGACAATACCCGGGTCATCGGATATCTCGATAAGCAGGTCGGCCAGTAGTTCAATATTTTCAGAATTAAGCTCACGGTGGTTGGTCAGGAAAGCTTCCAGGTTGGAGGGATCCATCTCGATCAGCATTTTCAGGGTAAATCCTGCCTCGGACTCGAATTCCAGGTCGGCCATCGAAAGGTTGAAATCAAATTGCTGCGAGCGACGACGCTGCTGAAGCTTGCCGATCAGTCCCAACACCATTTGTCCGAACTTCTGAATTTCGTCGACGATAAAATCTCTTCGTTCCATGGTATAGGTTGTACTAAGATCTGTGAAAAAATTTGCCCAATTGCAGGAGGATTTAAAATTAGCATTAATGTGGGGAAGGTGAAGATGTTTAGGAAAATTTCTCCATTTGGGAAGAGGATGTGCATCTATACTGATATAAAAAAAAATTATTTCAGACAATCTGATTCCAAGGAAGAGGCAAAGGATGAAAGGGTATGATTACTCGATGAAAGGTGCCTATTTTATAACGATTTGCGCCTTTGAAAATCGCCATCATTTTGGTAGGATTAATAGCAAAGGGATGATATCTGCACAATTAGGGTCCCTGGTTGAAGAATGGTGGGATAAAATACCTGACAGATTTTCAGGGGTAACGATAGGAGATTTTATTTTAATGCCCAATCATATTCATGGGATATTGATTCTCGATAGTGTCAGGCAAGGAAATCAGGAGATAGAGGAGCGGGAGGCCTCTGAGGGGCAGGAGCGGGAGACCGATAATTAACGAGCCAACACCACCGTCTCCGCCCTCCCCTTCCTCAACCTCACTTCCTTAACTCCCTCAACTCCCTTAACAGTTAACCTAACTGATTGGTCGATGCCGGAAACCATTCTGACATCAACCTCCTTTTCACTCCATCGCAGCGATTGCAAAGTGATCTGCCCGCGGAGCAGTACGCCTTTTATTTCACCTGTTTTCCAGCCGGGCGGGCTGGCTGGCAGCAGAATGATTTTACCTGGCTCGGAGTACACCAGTGATTTCATGATGACCGCAGGAAATCCTCCGGAAAGATCGAGGTTGAATAATTCGTGGGGATTGTGTGTTGTCACCAGGTTCGAAAACCAGTAAACCGATCCGAGCCAGTTGATCATATCCTCAACTGCTACCGCATCGCCGACGGCTGCCGCTGCCAGCGCAAGCTGAACCATACCGAATGCCATGACACCTCCACCTTCCTGCCGCCTGACATTCATTCGTTCATCGACCGCCTTCCGGCAGGCTTTCATCAATTCCGGGCTTGTTGCAATATCAGGATCGGTAACATCCCAAAGTCCATACAAATGAGATGCATGACGGTGAGCATAATTATCTGTCAGGGAATCCCACATGTATTCCCGCAAGGCACCATCAGCATTAATCTGATAATCAGGCATTGCCGAAAGCATCTTTCTCCAGGCAGAAATACTGTCGGCCGAAAGTTTTAAGGTTCTACCGGCATCGATGAGGTTTCGGAACAATTGCCTGGCTGCTGCCACATCCATGGTTGCATTGATACAGGCTTGGTCGGGGCTGTTTCCGGGATTGTTCTCAGGGGAATAGGATGGCACAAAAACCCATTTGCCATTTGCACCCGGAATCAGAAACTCTTCATAAAAAAGAGCAGCCTCCTGCATAAATGGAAGAGCCCGTTTTCTAAGAAAATCGAGATCTCCGGTGTAGAGGTAATAATCAAAAAAGAATTCCGACATCCAGGCAGCTCCGGCCGTCCAGAAAGTCATCGGCCAGGTGCGATCGAAATGGTTGTTCAACCCGTGCGAACTCGTGCGTGATGCAACATGAATACCCCTAGTATTGTAAAGCTGTCGGGCATTTTCGCGGTATTGGGGCAGCATCGATTCCTGATAAGTAAAGAAAGCATTCATTAGTTCAGGCATGTTACCCGGCATGATTCCCGCAATAGCCACCTCGAGGTTGCCGTTCTGGGTAAAATCGCCCGACCAGGGTGGTGCAGTGGTACCGGCCCAGATTCCTTGAAGGTTTGGAGGCATGATCCCCGTGGCGCAAAGAATGTTGTATCGCGCCGCATCAAATTCCTTTTCCAGCAAGGCCGGCAAAGGTTTTTTTATCGACCGGGCAAGCAATTGTTCGGTCGAGAGATTCCGATCGCTTCCCCCGTTCAGATTGAGTGAAACCCGACTGAACAGGTTGCCGTGAATTTTCAAATGGGGGATTAACAAACTTGTATAATCTGCTTTAAAGGAAGATATCTTTGCTATTATCCCGGACAGAAGATTGCCGTTTGCAAGATCCTTGCCGATAAATCCGGGTTCAACCCTGATTAGTAGTAAAATCTCATCCGCATCCTTCACCTCCATTTCCGATCCGGCTGGTTTACAGGAGCCGCCCTTGCACACCACTTTAACCGCACCGGCTAGTCCTTTCAGGCTACCCTCCCACTCCTTATCGAAATTCGTCTGATAAAGAAGCCAGTCCTTGATCATAGAAATGTTTGTTTTCCTGTTAGTGCTGTTATAAAGTCCCTGCCACCAGGAATGGTCCTTGGGCCTGTCGGACAGGCCGATCCGGCAATTCAGCGAGCCTTTTCCCGGACCTTTTATGGACATCACCAATACCGTATCCTGGCGAGAGGCGAAAATTTGCCGCGAGTACATTCCATTGGCCCCTTTCCAGATCACGGAAGCTTCACCGGTGGAAAAATTCACCGATCTGCGGTAATCTGAAACCGTTGTATCACCCAGCATCCGGATGCGAACATCAAAAGCCGGAACAAATGGATCTGTCCATCGCTTTCCGTCCCACCCTTCGGAATGCGATAAGTCGACCACATATTGCGAAGCCTCACCATACTTTCCTGCAAACATCATCTTCCGGATGGTATCGAGACGGGAACCTGAATTAACAGGTGGCAAAGGCTCTTGCAAAGGCATATACAACCGGGCATGGCTTAGGATCAGAGTATCCGAAATCGGATTTCCCATGACCAGAACACCCATCGTTCCATTGCCGGTTATCAGCGACTGCTCCCAGGTTTTGGCAGGCTGCTCCGACCAGAATCCTCGTTCTCGATTGTCGACCGATTCCCTTTTATCCGAACAACTCATGAATGTATGGAAAATCAACCCCATCGTTATCATGCATATCATCATGCGAATCGGGTGGGTCATGGCAAGGCAGTTTTAAGTGTTTCTATCACATTAAAAATATTGACAATCTTTGGAATTATATATGATAATTGTCCGTGATCAGGTACCAAAATATAATTAGGCTAAATCCTGCAGATATATCTTTCTGCCAAAATAAAGATTTTTAAGCTTCAGAATTTTTTCAAATAGTTTCCCGACAAGCAATCTTACAGAAATGATTTTAGGAAACAACTTGAGAAAGATGGCATTACTGATAGAAATTGTATAGGGCCTAACCATTAATCAAACTTCCATCGGATTTTTTGGATCACGGCGTTTTTAACTAAATTCACTCCCTTTAGCCAAACGATTCAGGAATTGTATTGAAATTGAAAAACATGAAAACGAAAAATCTCCTTATCCTCTCTCTGACAGTCCTTTTTGCCATTTCAGTGTCGGCCCAGACTGCCAATTCCTCCTACTTTTCCAAAGGAGTCATTCACATCATTCCATCCAGCCATCAGGATATTGCCTGGATGGATTCACCCGCCGAATGCATGCTGGAGCGCGACACCATGATGATTGCTCCGGCTATGAAACTGATGGAAAAGAATCCCTCTTATGTTTTTTCCGTTGAGCAGATTCTGAACCTCGAAGAATACCTCACGCTTCATCCAGATCAGAAGCCGTTGCTGGAAAAACTGACCCGCGAGGGCAAGTTCGAATGGGGCGGAACGTATATACAGCCTTATGAAAACACCTATTCCGGGGAGGCACTGATCCGCCAAACCTACTTCGGCCGCAAGTATCTCCACAAAATATTCCCCGGCAGCGATACCCGGATTTACTGGAATCCCGATGTTCCCTCACGCTCCATCCAGATGGCCCAGATCCTGAAAAAATCAGGAATCAACTACATGTCATACAGCCGGGTAAGCGAGGGATTCTACAACTGGCAGAGCCCCGACGGGTCGACTCTGCTCTCCTACTCGCCCGGTCATTATACCAACATGATCAACTTCCTGTTCAAGGATAACATGAACCAGACCCGGGATATCAACGAGATTTACAAGCTGTTGAAAGTCAAGTTCGATGAGCTCGCTAAATATTACAAGGCGCATAACATTCCGCCGCACCTTTGCTTTATTCTCTCCACGGATGCCATCAAGCCGGTGGACCTTAGCAAATTAATGAACGAATGGAACAAGAACTTTGCCGGCAAATACCACATGCCGGTGATGCAATATTCAACCGTAAACACGTTCATGTCGGAGATCGACAAGGGAAAACTGAAACTCGAGCCCACTACCGGCGAGCGGCCAAATGTGTGGTTTTACATCACCGGACCCTCGCATCATCAAACTTACCAGGTCGGCAGGGATGCCTGGCGATCACTGACCGAGGCCGAGGAGTTTTCTTCTTTCAGTTCCATTCTGGCAAAAACCAGTGATCCCGCTACCGCCGATCGTCTGCATGCAGCCTGGAAAGAGGGCATCTATCCCGATCATGGCTGGGGTGGCAAGCAGGGCGCCATCACCGACAGCACCTTCTTTACTAAATTCCTGAATGCCGGAAAAGTTGCCCACGAGGTAAGGGCAACCTCATTGGCTGCAATTTCCAAAAAGATCGGTTTCGCTGACAAAGGTTATCCGGTGGTCGTGTACAACACCCTTTCCTGGAATCGCACCGATGTGGTGAAGGCTTCATTCAATTCACTTGGGAAATCATACCCGTTCCTGAAAACAAATCTCAATTTTAAACTCGTTGATCAGGAGGGAGTTGAAGTACCATACCAAGCCATCAGTATTCCGGATCCCAATGCGGAACCATCTGAAAGATATAATTTCCTGTTTGTTGCCAAGGATGTTCCGGCAATGGGTTTCAAAACGTATTATTTGGTCATTAAAGATTACAAGGACATCGATAATACGATTCATAAGGGCTATCTGGAGAACCCGTTTTATAAAATCGTCCTGACAAAAGGGGGCATCAAATCCATTATCGATAAAGATCTGAAAAAGGAATTACTGAATACAGCCAAATTCCAGGGTGCCGAATTGTTTACCATGAGATCCATCGGCAACGGTGCCGGAGAATTCACGGCCATACAACAGCCTGATATGGATGGGTTTGCCAAATTGAGCGATGGCGACGCCACCTGGAACTGCATCGAAAGCGGCCAAGTCAGGTCGGTTTGGGAAACCTCGCAGGTTTTCAGTCACTGCACTGCCCGGTTGAGGGTGATCCTGTACAGTGAGATCAAGAAAATTGATGTCGAAACCGATTTACTGGGCTGGGATGGTACTGCTTACCGCGAATTCCGGCTGGCATTCCCGCTCAATCTGAAGAATGGCAAGGTGGTATATGAAGGAACGATGTGCGCCGTGGAAGTCGGCAAGGATGAGCCCAAGGGTGCTGCCGGATTCTCCTATCCCGGTGTCGATTACAATCAGCCGTACAAAGATGTCAGGCCGCGGGAAATTCAGAACTGGTTTGCCGGATATGATTCAACCGGAGTGGTGATGATCAGTTCCGATGTGATGGGATTCGATTATATCGATCCGACCACCAACCCGGTTTCCTACCCGATGCTTCAACCGCTGTTACTGGCGAGCCGCAACAGCTGCCATTGGCTGGGTAACTGGTATCTCGATCCAGGTGATCATTACTTTCATTTTTCGATCACTTCCGGCAAAGGCGACTGGAAGAACACGTATCACAGCGGCAGCGCCACCAATCAGCCACTCATCGCAGTTTGTGGTGAAACGGTGAAAAAAACCGAAGGTCTGCCCGAAACGTATGGTTTCCTCGCTATCGATCAGAAAAACGTGATTGTGAGCACATTGAAAAAGTGCGATGATGATAATAATTTCATTATCCGCCTATACGAGATGGAAGGACGCGACACCGAAGTGAGGGTAACGTTCCCGTTCAAGGTGGCTAAAGCCTGGGTAACCGACATGATTGAGGAGAATCCCAGGGAGATCCAGATATCAGGGAACACCTTGGTGCTGAAGATCGGGCACAACGCGATCGAAACATTCAAGGTGGCATTGGCTCTTTGATCCGGCGATTCGGTTTTCAGGGAAAAAAGTGCCATGAAAATGGGAGGTCAATCTTCCACAAGTTGTAAATATGTTTTATATTTGTAATTCATACTTATAAATTATGAAAGCTGTGAATTACACCAGTACGCTTCCATCTGATGTGATGGAAAGACTGGATTTATATGCCAATCGCTTTAAGGTTCCTAAGAACCGTTTGATCGAGAAATCCCTGCGGGCCTATTTCGAGCGGTTGAAGCGGGCCGAATATACACGCTCATTCAGGAGGGCGGCCGGGGATCCTGAAGTGGTTGACATGGCTGAAGAGGGCTTGGATGAGTATCTGAAAATCCTGGATGAAAAATGAAGCAAGCCGAAATCTGGATGGCTGACCTGAATCC
>JBBQOG010000188.1:0-6845 GCA_038330665.1 Bacteroidales bacterium | reverse complement strand
TATCCTTTCCGCCTTCAGCAGTGCAGATGGCCAGTTTATAGGACAAGCTGTCGCCATCGGGGTCATATGCTGCAGGATTATGAATAAACGTGTACCCACGGGCGGCCTTATCAATCGGAGGGTTTAAAAGTACCGGTGCGCTGTTGTTTCCGACATACGGGTTGATGATCAGAATACTTTTGATGGAAAAAACCACATTGACCGAGTTGGGAATATTTTTGACTCCCAGATTCCTGTTGGGGTCCTCCATAAAAATCTGATAGGTTCCCGGACCCGGGTAGGTGTGATCTACCACATATTTATTCCTTCTGTAATAATCGGGAAGGTCAACTTGCTCAACCCGGTCCACTACAGCTTTGGTGCCGTCACCGAATTGGACCTCGAGTTGACGTCGGTCGGCTACGGGACCCGGACCCGTCGAAGTATAGGTGGTTACCGTAATCCGATAGGTTAAATCACTGATCTGCTTGTAAGTGATCTCCCCTGCCCTGTTATGTGTGGCAAAGACCGACAGCGGAAGTACGGCCGACAAAAGGAGTATCCATACTATTTTAAGGAGTTCTTTCAAACCAAATATTTCATTTTGTGAAACTACAAAAACCGTTCCTACTTGCGCAGTTCAATGGTTGTTTCCTTATCCTTATTTTTAAATTCATATGCCGATTGTTTCCGGCCCAAGGTCAGCAAGAACAGATTCTTCTGGTCAGAGTATAGATCCATCAGGATGGTATTCCTTATTCTGATTTCCGAAACGGGCATGGGTGCCGTGATGACAAAAGTTATCCAGGAGGCATCCTCCTTGACTTTTATTCCGTCGAACTTCCAGGTATCCACCGGAATCTGAACTTTATCGAACCAAATCCTGAACCGGGTATCGAGCCACGTCTTCAATATTTTATCGGCTTCCCCATTGCCCTGTTTATTATCAGGAACGGATTCATATCCGGTTGACCGTTTCAGATTGGTGGAAAAATCATCAGTGAACACTTTGATGGTAAGCAGCCATCGGTTATTTTGCGTTTTAAATTCCAGATTGGTGAAAGTGAGGTGCAAGGGGTGACAATGAGCCGGAACAGCCATACATAAGAATATCCACAACACCAAATATTTTAGTCTCATCATCTCTTCTAAAACCTTGTAAAAATAATACTTTTACCACAAGCTAAAGGAAAATACAATGACCACTTTCCAGATGTACCTTCAACTCGGGATCGAGCATATCACAGATTTGAAAGGCTATGACCATATTCTTTTTCTGATCACGTTAATGGCTGTATACCAGGTCAAGCACTGGAAAAAAATCCTGATCCTGATTACCGCGTTTACCATCGGGCACACTACATCGCTGGTGTTGGCTACTTTTTCGCTGATTCACATTTCAACCCGGTGGATCGAATTTCTTATTCCTGCAACCATTTGCCTGACGGCCCTGGTAAACATTTTTCAATCCAAGGCAGACTCCTCGAAAGGGCATCACCTGTATAAATACTTCATGGCTCTGGGCTTTGGGCTGATTCACGGACTGGGTTTTTCAAATTATCTGAAGTCCCTGATTTTGAATGAGGACTCTATTGCCGGACCGCTTTTCTCGTTCAATCTGGGCATTGAGGCCGGGCAAATGATTATTGTCGCCGGGTTTATCCTGCTCGGAGTAATTAGCATTGAGCTGTTTAAGGCTAAGCCCAGGGATTGGAACCTGGTTTTTTCAGGTGCAGGTATGGGAGTGAGTATTATTTTAATGATAGAAAGGTTTCCTGTATGAGTAAATATCATCGGTTATATGAATACCGCTTCCTGTTGCGGGTGGCCGGGGTGCTGTTATTTCTTACCCTGTCAATCACCGGAACGACTCTGGTCGGACAGCAGAGATCCGAAGTGCTTCCTGATACGCTGGCATTGAGGAATGCATTGGAACTGCTGGAACTTCCTTTCACAGAGGCCGAAATTATCCAGATGCAAAAAGGTGTGGCCGATCAGAAGCGGAGCTACGAATCCTTAAGAAAAACGGAGATTCCGAATCAATGGGTCCCGGCTTTGGTATTCAATCCTTTACCTCCGGGCTACCAGGTACCTGTATTCCCGAAACCAAACGAATGGCCGGAATTCAAAGGCCTAAAAAAACCGGAAAATGAGGCGGACATTGCATTTCTGACCATCCCGGAACTTGCGGAATTGATATCTTCAAAGAGTATCACCTCGACCGAGCTCACCAAACTCTATATCAAGCGGATCAAACAATATCAGGACACCCTGCAGTGTGTGGTTTCACTCACTGAAGAGCTTGCCTTGAAACAGGCAGCGGAGGCTGACCGGGAAATTGCAGCAGGAAAATACCGGGGTCTGTTACACGGAATTCCTTTTGGAGTCAAGGATCTCATGTCGGTTCCGGGTTACCCCACCACCTGGGGCGCCATGCCTTATAAGGATCAATATTTTGATGAAACGGCACACGTGGTTAGGATGCTCGAAAAATCCGGAGCGGTTTTGGTGGCAAAACTGACATCCGGCGCTTTGGCCATGGGCGATGTTTGGTTCGGCGGGACGACCCGGAATCCCTGGAACCTCAAGCGGGGATCGAGTGGATCCTCGGCAGGCCCGGCCGCCGCCACGGCAGCAGGCCTGGTTGCGTTTGCCATCGGCACCGAAACGCTGGGTTCAATCGTATCACCTTCCACGCGGTGCGGTGTAACCGGCCTGCGAACGACTTTTGGCCGGGTGGGTCGTTCCGGAACGATGGCCCTGAGCTGGTCGATGGATAAGATCGGACCGATTTGCCGCAATGCACTCGACTGTGCCATTGTGCTGAATGCCATACACGGCAGGGACCCGCAAGATCCGGCCACCAGCGACGCAGGGTTTTCATTCCAACCGATTAAATCACTCAAAGGGTTAAGGATAGGATACTTAAAATCACTATTCGACCAGAACTCTTCAAGCAGGAGTGCCGATTCAACTGCACTTGAAGTATTCAAGGAGTTGGGTGCACGGCTTATTCCGGTAGAGTTACCGGGTGAATTTCCTATTCAGGCCCTGCGGATTATTCTCAGTGCCGAGGCTGCCGCCGCGTTTGATGCACTCACGCTTTCAAACCGTGATAGCCTGTTAGTGGCACAAAATGATTATGCCTGGCCCAATTCATTCAGAACCGCCCGGTTGATTCCGGCTGTTGAATACATTCAGGCCAACCGGATCCGGGAACAACTGATTATTGAAACCAACCGGATGATGAAAGATTTCGACCTGATCATTACGCCCTCGTTTACCGGCAACCAACTGACCCTGACCAATCTCACCGGTCATCCGTGCCTGGTTTTACCCGACGGATTCGATAAAGGTGGGAATCCACTAAGCATCAGCCTGATTGCAAATCTTTACCGGGAAGACCTGCTATGCGAAGCCGGTTATCTTTATCAGGATAAAACCCGGATATTCCGAAAACAACCCACTTTCTTCAAGCAATAAATGGAATTAAAATCAGAAAATTTTGACTTGGCAATTGTCGGGGGCCGTTGTCTAACCTTTAATGCGGGCGACAAGGAGTATTCTGATTCCCTGATTCTCATCCGCGAGGGAAAAATATCCTGGTTGGGTGAGCGGAAGGATTATACCGGACGGTATCTGGCGGCCAAAACGGTTCAGGCATCAGGAAAAATCATCATGCCGGCCTTCATAAACGGACACACCCATCTGAGCTTGTCCCTGTATCGCGGGTTGGGATCCGATCTTCGTTTGCACGACTGGCTTCGTCAGGTGATCTGGCCACTGGAAAAGAAATTCTGCAACCCTGACAATGTATACTTGGGTACCAGCCTCTCTCTTTTGGAAATGATTAAAGCCGGTACCAGTATAGTAGCGGACATGGACTTCCACGCCTCCAGTGTGGCTAAAGCCATTGAAGAAGCCGGATTACAGGGTTTTATTGGTGAAGCTTTATTCAGCACTCCTACACCCAGTATAGCGGATCCAATGGATGGAATCGGTGTGACGGAAGATTTACTCATGCGGTACCGCGACCATCAACAGATTCATCCTTATGTGATCCTGCATGCTCCCTTTACCGGCTCGGGTGACCTGTATCAGCAGGCGTCATCCTTAGCCAGCAAATATGGAGTAAAAGTTTGCAGCCATGTGGCAGAAACCATCAGAGAAACGGAGCAGATTTTCGAGCGTTACCATTTAACACCGGTGGAATGGCTGGAAACACTCGGCGTGCTAAACCAGGATTTCATTGCGGTTCACGCAATTCATTTATCCGAACATGATAAAGAAATACTCGCCGATCATCAGGTAGGAATCATTCACAACCCGCACAGCAACATGATGTTGGGCAGTGGAATCTGCCCGGTCCCCGATCTTTATAAACGGGGCATCCGGGTCGGTTTGGGAACCGACAGTGCATCTTCCAACAATGCATTGAGCATGCTTCTGGAATTGCAGACGGCAGCAAAATTGCATAAGCTGGACACCCGGGATCCTTCAGTAGTGCCGGCGCGCCAGGTTCTCAAAATGGCTACTTCCGTTAATGCGGACATCCTGGGTCTGAAAGCCATTACCGGTCAACTGACCCAAGGGTATTCAGCCGACCTGATCGTGATTGATCCCACCTCTCCCAATATGATACCCCTGCACGATCCATATTCTCAAATTGTTTATAGCATGGAAAACAACGATATTGAATCCCTGGTGGCAGGAGGACGGCTGATTATGGAAAAAAGGAAGGTGCTGACACTTGACGAAGAAATCATCCTCAAAGAGGTTAGCAAATGGACAAAATCCTCGTCAGTTCATGATTTTATTATTACCAAATGACAGAAAAACTGATAATTGACCTTGCCATCACCGGCGCGCACATCCTGACGATCGATGCGAACATGACTGAGTACAGAAAGGGCTCTGTGTTGATTTCGGGAAATATCATTAAATGGATCGGCCCCACCGAAGAGCAGCCGGATCATTTTACCATTCGGGAAAAGATCGATGCGGCAGGAAAAATTCTTATGCCGACCTTCTTCAACGGGCACAACCATTCACCCATGTCGATATTCAGGGGTTTGGGAAACGATCTGAATCTGGACAATTGGCTGAACGAGTTTATCTGGCCGGCCGAACGGACTTTGATTAATCCGGAGACCGTCTATCTGGGCACCATGCTCTCTGCCATCGAAATGATACGTTCCGGTACCGGAATTTTTTCAGATATGTATTTTTTCGAAGAAGAGGTGGGCCGGGTTTGTGAAGAAACCGGAATGCGGGGAATTCTCGGTGAAGCCATTCTGGACTTTCCCACGCCAAGTCGCGCCACGCCACTGGAAAGCATGAATTACACGCGCGAGTTAACGGCCAAATTTAAAGGGAACCCATTGGTGAATATTGCCATTGCCGTACATGCCCCGTATACCTGCTCCCCCGACGTCATCAGGCAGGCCGGGGAGCTTGCAGCTGAACTGGACATTCCTGCGAATATTCATCTCGCTGAAACCCTCACCGAAACGGAAACCATACTTCAGCGGTATGGCAAATCACCGGCACGCTACCTGTATGACCTGGGCTTTCTGTCGAAAAGAACCGTGGCCCACCATGCCATCCATTTATCAAAAGAGGATATCGGGCTGCTCAAAGAGACCGGCACCAGTGTGATCACCCTTCCGAACAGCAACATGAAGCTGGGTTCCGGGTCATGCCCGGTTTCAGACCTCCGCAGGGCGGGGATCAATGTAGCTATAGGGACAGACGGACCTGCCAGCAACAATCATCTGAGCATTGTCAGGGAATTGCAGCAACTGGTCCGGCTCGAAAGGGTTACACAGATGGACCCCACCTGTCTTACCGCGCCTGAACTGATACGTATGGCCACGATAAACGGAGCCCGTGCCTACGGGCTTGATCAATCGCTGGGTTCATTGGAAAGCGGAAAAAATGCGGATATCCAGATCATTAATCCGGATCAGCCCCATTGGTATCCCCGATATGATGCCTACAACAGTATTGCCTACGCCATGCATTCCGAAGATGTGGAAACCGTGATCATAGCGGGCAAGCCCGTGATGCGAAACCGGATCATGTTGAATGTGGATGAACAGCGAATTTACCGGACGCTAAAAAAGAGAACCTCGGGCATACGGTCTATTCTTGGCCAACCAGAAGGTCAGTGACCCTGCTGATCTCCAGAAAGGAAGCACCTTTCCTCGGTCCAAAAGATCCACCCACCACCACGATCCGATTGGATCCTTCCAGTTCACCGTGATCCAGCAGGTAGGATACGACCGAACGCTTAAAGGTGTCGGTGTTCTCTTTCGGATCCATATAAAATGGATAAACTCCATATGACAATGCGAGTTCCCGCATTACCCGCACGGTATAGCAGGCTGCGAATACCGCATTTTTATTCCGGAAGGCAGCCATGTACCGTCCGGTTCGGCCGGTGAGGGTGTCAATCACCACTGCACTGATTTTCAGATCTTTTGAAGCATAGAAGGCCGTATTGGCCAAAAAAGCGGCAATTTCGTTATCGATGGAGCTGATGGTAATATCCTCGGCCTCCCGTTTACTTTCCACTTCAAGGGCTATGCGGGTCATCATGCTTACCGCTTCCACCGGATAATTTCCATAGGCCGTTTCTCCACTGAGCATTAAGGCATCCGTACCCGTATAGATCGCATTCGCCACATCCGAAATTTCGGCACGGGTCGGTCTGGGATGTTCGATCATGGTATGGAGCATCTGGGTGGCGATTATCACCGGTTTCTTCCTTCGGATGCAGGAGTTGATCAACATGCGCTGGATGCCCGGAATTTTTTCTCCGGCGATCTCTATTCCAAGATCTCCCCGTGCCACCATGATCCCAT
>JBBQOG010000187.1:0-6852 GCA_038330665.1 Bacteroidales bacterium | reverse complement strand
TGCATCGCGATCCTGTGCCATCCAGCCGTCATCCAGTACCAGAAATTCATACCCGGCATCGCGCATGCCGGTGGTGACCATGGCATCCGCAGTCTCTTTGATCAGCTGTTCATTGATTTTTGCCTCAAAGGCGTTCCAGCTGTTCCATCCCATGGGTGGGGTCGGAGCCAAAACGGCGTTTTGTCCAATAGCCGGGACTGCCGCAAAAATTAAAATCAACAGAATCCAAGGGAGAAAATTTATGGAGCTTAGTCTGTTATTCATGGAATTGAGTGTTTGACGTATTACCTTGGCAATCTACCGGATCTGACTGAAAACCTTTTCCTGGGTTAGGTGCTGCATGGCAACATAGCAAACTAGAGAAAAGAAATCAGGATCTTTATTCGGCTCAGAAAGGTCTTTTACGGTGAATCCTGAAAACATAGGCGTAGTCGCAGGGCTTGGTTTTCGGTGCTTCGATGCTCAGTCCTTCCTTGGTCATCTCCCATTTCAATTCCTTGCCGTCGCCCAGCATGGTTATCGAGGCAATTTCTGACGGGTAAAGCCCGGCCCAGGTATCGCCCTGTGGGGCAAAGCTTTTTATCAGCAGCTTATCTCCGGGCCAGTCGAGAACCGTGGCGTAAAGATTATCAGCATTAACAGTAAACCGGATATCCTTACTGGTATATTTAAGATCATTTCGCTCATTCATTTCGCCACCATTCCCCAGGTTAGTCGGGCCTTCTCCGGCACTAACCCAGCAGGTAGTCCCATATATGGCCTCCCCATTTATCTTCAGCCACTTACCCATGTCAAGCAGTCGAACTTTTACCTCCTCAGGTATCGTTCCGTCGGGTTTGGGACCAACATTGAGCAACAAGTATCCGTTTTTGCTGACCCGGTCTACCAGGTTATCAACCAGATTGTCCACACTCTTGAATCCCAGTCCCTTCACGTAACCCCATCCCTGCCCGTCATCAATCGAAGTATCCGTGATCCATTCGTAATAGGTAAGATTAGCCTCCTGTCCCAATTCCAAATCCAACAGACCTGCTCCCGGAGGTAAATCGTTACCTTTGTAACTGACAACCACTTCCTTATGGCGAGCCGCAGCCTGATTATAATAATAAGTCAGAAACTCTTGTTTGTAGCTGTCCGTAATCAATCTCAGCCCAAAATCAAACCAAATAAAATCCGGATCATATTTGTCGATCACTTCAATGATCTTTCCTTTCCACTGCTCCAGGAAGGCCTTATCGGGCAACGCCCCTTTTTCATGGATCGGTCCGTACAATCCTGAATATTTCGGATCCCCGCAATCATAGCGCTTGTCCCAGGTCGGAAAGTAAAACCAGTTCTCGGCATGGTGAAAAGCGGTCACAAACTTCATGTTGTGTTTCTTGATTGATTTTGAAAGTTCACCCACGATATCCCTTTTTGGGCCCATTTTTGCCGCGTTCCATTCGGAATATTTGGTATCCCACATGGAAAACCCGTCGTGATGTTCCGCTACCGGGCCAGCAAATCTTGCTCCGGCTTTTTCAAAAAGGTCGGCCCACTCCTCGGCATTGAATTTCTCACCGGTAAACATCGGGATGAAATCCTTATATCCGAACTTCTCGAGCTTGCCATAAGTTGCCTCATGGAATTTGCGCTCAGGGCCATCCGGTTTAACGTACAGATTATGGGCATACCAGGTGCAATTGGGTCCCTGGGCGGGTACGGCGTAAACCCCCCAATGGGTGTAAATACCAAATTTTCCGTCGCGGAGCCATTGCGGGGTACGGACATTTTTCAACGAATTCCATGAAGACGTATACTTTTCCTGGGCCGATAAGGAAAAGGTTACCTGCAGCATAACTAAGGCAGCAAACAGGAAGAAAAGTCTTGTCGTTTTCATTTTACTCATTTTATGAATATCAGTCCTTAATCGGTTCGCTATCGGACTATGGCAAAAGGCAAGAGGCCCTTTGCCTTCTGCCCTTTGCCCTTTGCCTTTTGCTTAATACGAATCCTTAACCAGTTCAACCATCTCTTCATAAGTGGCAACCCTGGGGTTTCCTTTATAATCCGGAAGTACCATGCATTGCTTGGCCAAAGCTTCAATCTCATACTCAGGCATATGAACGTCTCGCAATTTTTTATTCAATCCGATAAGCTTCAGGAACTTAACGATTTCTTCCGGACTTTTTGATGCGGCTACCTGATCAGATGATTTCTGGAGTTCAGGATTCAATATCCGGGCCAATTTCGAAAACTGGGGAATAGCGGATTCCCAGGTAAATGACGTAAAAGCAGGATAGAGAATCGCAAGCGACTCTCCGTGAGCTACATGAGGATACATGCCACCCACAGCCATTCCCATGCCGTGCGGCAGCGTCACGCCGGCATTGGCAATACACAAGCCCGCCAGGGTATCGGCCCAGGCCATCTTTTCGCGGGCATCAATATCCGATAGGTCGGCCAGCAATTTCGGAAGGTTTGACACCACAATGGAAATAGCTTCCCAGGCCAGCAAATCAACATAAGCACCGGTCCCGGGATTAATGGTACTCTCAAAGGCATGACACAGCACATCAAATCCAGTTGTTGCTGTAACAAATTGGGGTACCGTGAGCATCAGATCAGGATCGATGATGCAAACCTGAGGGTACAGAATATTATTATACAGGGCCGATTTATCGCGTACATCCGGATTGGTGACCACCGCTACCTGGGTAACCTGCGAACCGGTCCCCGAAGTGGTTGAAACCACAATCACCGGCAATAGCCTTGCAGGATCGGGCTGGGGTGTTTTATAAAACAGATAATCCCAACTGGTGCCTTCATGGGTGGCTTCAACAGAAATGGCTTTAGCAGCATCCATGCTGGAACCGCCCCCCAGGCCAACAATTACATCAACCTTAAACTTCCGGGCCATAACTGCACCTGCTGAAATGGTTGCTACTGTTGGATTTGGAATCACTCCATCAAAGTGATGCACCTCTATCCCACTTTTGGAAAGCATTTTTTTTACAAGTGAAAATTGGTCAGCTAAATCCTGGTTGGTTGCAACGGTGGTCACCAGCAAAGCTTTTGAGCCATATTGTAAAACAACCTCAGGCAATTCATTTATCCGGCCTTTGCCGAACAAGATTTTTGTCGATTGGTGGAAATTAAAATTCTTCATTTGATATTTCATTAAAAATCAAAAAATAACAGTTGGTAATCTTGGGGTCGCCCCTTTTTGGGTGCAGACCATGGCGGCAATTTCAGTGGCTTTCCGGTGAACCCGGTCTAAAGGAAAACCGTTAAGGATTCCAGCGATAAAAACAGCCGTAAATGCATCACCGGCACCCACGGAATCAGCGACCAGCACTTTGGGCGCTTCGATCAATGAGTAATCATCCGGGCAAACGATAATGCTCCCTTTGCTTCCCATGGTATACACAATATATTTTAAGTCAAACAGCCTGACCAGCTGACCGAGTTGGCTATCAACATCTCCTGCAATGCCGGTATAACCTGCTACCACCGGCAGCTCATCATCATTCAGCTTCAATACATCGGAATGGATTATGGACCGCAAAATGGTTTCCTGATTATAATACCTCTGTCTGAGATTGATATCGAAGACCTTCAGGCAGTCGGGTCTTACAGATGTGATCAGAGACAGGATGGAAGTTGCAGATTCATTCTCACGCTGGGCAAGGCTCCCGAAACAAACAGCATCCAAATCGCCTGCCACCTCCCGCATGGATGGGGTCCACCGGATATGATCCCAGGCTACCTGCTCATGTATCGTGTAATCGGGATGACCGTGGCTGTCCAGTTTAACCGTTACCGTGCTGGTTGGAAACTCATTCTTCTGAATATATTGATCGTTTATATTCAGTTCATTTAACGTTTTGAGAAGTTCGTCGCCCAGGGCATCCCTTCCAATCGCGCTGATTACAATACTTTCGCAACCAGCAAGCATCGCATGAAAGGCGAAATTGCAGGGAGCACCTCCAAGCTGTTTACCCGAAGGCAGCATGTCCCACAGAAATTCTCCTATTCCAGCAACAATTGGTTTTTTATGCATGTCTGAATACTAAAGGTCGATCATCACCTTCATGGTTTTATCTCCCTGATGTTCGATAAACTGATAGGCTTCAAGATATTCCGCGAACGGGAAACTTCTGGTCAACAGCGGTGCTGTTATTATCTTACCTGACGCTATCATTCCGGCAGCAGCTTCATAATCCTCCTGCCTGTACATCATCGATCCAAAAACGTTCAGTTCATGTTCACCCAGATAAAACATATTGATTACCGGATTTTGCGAATAGACGCCTAAAATGACCACATCCCCACCCTTCTCAACATGTCGCACCAGAACATCGAGAGATGACTGAACCCCGGCAGCC
Source organism: Bacteroidales bacterium (assembly GCA_038330665.1). Taxonomy (GTDB): domain Bacteria; phylum Bacteroidota; class Bacteroidia; order Bacteroidales; family UBA12481; genus UBA12481. Next base: position 2,485 of record JBBQOG010000187.1, on the reverse strand, counting down.
TCAAATCCCACCTGGAATCCTTCGCTTCCAAAATAATTCTTTACGGCTTCCTCAAATGGAGTATTTATCACATTAACGGTTCCCTCAATGCCGCATTGACGGGCCACATCCAGCCGAAAATCGCTTACATCGGTTATCAGAACTTTCTTTGCACCCCTGGCCCTGGCAAACTGGGCCACCAGGTTCCCGATGGTACCGGCCCCGGATACCACAACATTCTTCCCTGTCAGACTCCCCACCCGGTTTGTCGAATGCGCACCAACAGCCGCCGGTTCAATCATCGCCCCTTCCTCATAAGTCATGCTTTCCGGAAAAGGCACGATCCTGTCGTCAGTCACCACAAACAAATCCTGGGCAACACCGGGAGCCTGAAATCCCTGCACCTTAAGTTCCTGGCAGGCATTATATTGTCCGCGCAGGCAGGGACCACACTTTCCGCAAACAAGCTGGGGTCTGGCAGTTGCCTTCATGCCCGGCCGCACTTTCGTCACCTGTGAACCTACAGCCTCCACGACCGCGGAATACTCATGTCCCTGAACAACGGGATACGGTGTGGCCGGATGTTTCCCATGAAAAACATGGATATCCGAGCCGCAAACACCAATTTTTTTTATCCTTAATAAAATCTCGTTTCCCATTAAGGGTCCCGGTTCAGGTACCTCGTGATGTTCAATCACTCCCGGCGATATCATAACTGCTTGTCTCATAATTACTATTTAAGAGAAAATCGTATAAAGAATGACCAGAGTCAGAATTAAAATGGAGGCCCATATTCTGGGATCCCTTATGCCTTCGAATTTTGCTTTGGTGACCACTGCAAAAGGATTGTCCCAGGTGTACTTTTCGATCACTTCAGGATCAGGCTTTGGTGTTGAATAACTGACCACAAAATAGATCACCGTGCAGATCACAAACAACCACCATGCCTGCATCATAAACGGAAGGTGTAAGCCCTGGGTCAGGTACATGTATCCGCTGATCGGTGCAAAATCGATACAAAAGAAGGTTATTCCCAGGACCAGGCCGGAAATGAGTGTGATCAGCCCTGCCTGTTTGGTTCCTCTTTTTGAAAATACTCCAAAAAGGAGCACTACCGCAACCGGTGGGGCAATCGCTGCAGCAATTTTATTGATGGCTTCAAAAATACTGCCAAATTTATCGCCTTGTGTTGACCAGGCCATGGCCAGGACCATGACAACTACAGAGGCTCTGCGGCCAACCTTAATCTGTTTACGATCTGAGGTAGAAGGATTCATCCTTTTAACAATGTCCACCGCAACAAGTGTTGCCGAACTATTCAGTGCGGCAGCGATTGTACTCATCAGTGCTGCAAGCAGGGATGCAGCCATAATCCCCTTTAGACCGACAGGAAGCAGTTGATTGATCATGACCGGGAATGCCTGATTGGCATTGGTTCCGATAATATCGCGGAACAATACATAAGCGATAACACCGGGAAAGACCAGGATGAAGACCGGCAATATTTTCAAAAAGCCGGCGAAAATCGGTCCGAGCTGTGCATCACTCTGCGTTTTGGCTCCCAGCACCCGTTGAACAATGGTTTGGTCGGAACACCAGTACCATAATCCCAGGATCGGATATCCGAGCAGGCAGGCATACCAGGTTAATCCTGACTCAAAGCCGCCTTCTCCCAGTGCCTTAAGGCTTTCCTGCGTATGAAGCATGGTGAGTTGTCCGGGTTTCAATGCTGCCTTCAATTCAGCCAGCGTATGGACACCCTTATCGGGTAAAGCGAAAACCGCAATCGCGGTCAACAAAATTGATCCACCTATCAGGATAACAGTCTGGATGGTCTCTGTCACAACCACTGCCTTCAGACCGCCAATAACTGTATACACGGTAGTCACAATAGATATGATGACAATGGAGGTAACCACATCTATTCCAAAAAATGTTTCAAAAACTACCGCCCCGGCATAAAGGGACATCCCGATATGAACAAACAGGGCACCGATCAGTCCGATAATTGCTAAAACCGTTCGTGACCCGGGTCCGTATCTCTTTTCCAGAAATTCAGGGAGAGTAGAAATCCGGCTTTTAAAGTAAAAAGGGGCAAAAACCATTCCCAGCAGGATAAGTGTAATGGCAGCAAGCCACTCGAAATTACCCCATACCAGGCCTTCATTATAGCCGGAGGCAGCCAGACCAACCAGGTGGATGGTCGAAATATTTGAGGCAAAGAGTGCTGCACCGATTACCGGCCACTTCAGTCCACGATTCGCCAGAAAATAACCATCACTGGTCATTTTTTTAAGTTTCACCGATAAAACACCGATTACGAGGATACCAATCAGGTATGCCAGTATGATAACCGTGTCGATCGGACTGATATTTCCATTCATGTTTTTAAAAAATTATCGATGAAACGGTCGAAATGAGAAACAGGTGGAAAATTCCACCTGTTTCAACTTTCCACACAATAAATATACTAAACCTTACGACTACTGAATGCCTGTCCTCACAT
>JBBQOG010000186.1:0-6854 GCA_038330665.1 Bacteroidales bacterium | reverse complement strand
TGGACAAGCCGCAAGATGAACGTCGCCGCAGTCGCGCTACTCGTGCTCCCATTACCGATTCTTTTCCGGCAATTGCTTTAGGCATGGATCCCGGAAATCCGGACGTGATGAAAGAAAAACCACACGATGCTAAAGAGAGTTTCTTATCAAGGGGTGCAGGATTTCATCTTATTCTTGGCGGTATATTAATTGGTGCGTTAACCATCCTGGCTTTCTGGTTCGGTTATTACGAACATGGATACAGCCCGCTCGACAAATCAGCTCAGGAAAATACGGTTGAATATGCCCGCACGATGGCTTTTATGGTACTGGTGATGTGCCAGTTGTTTTTCTCTCTTGCTGTCCGAAACAGTTCGAAATCAATTTTTCAGATTGGGATTTTCTCCAATAAATACCTGGTTGGAGCCATTGTTTTGGGTGTTCTGTTACAATTAATCGTAATCGGTGTTCCGTTCATGCAAAGGGCATTTCATTTGCAAATGCTTGATTTGGGAGGATGGATCATTGCCATTTCCTTAGGCTTGGTTCCGCTGCTGGTTAACGAGATTGTCAAAATATTTATCCGGGCACGGATAAGACGAGCAAATGTATCTAACGCAACATAAGAAGAGTTATGTACCCAATATTCAAATCAATTCTAGTTCAAATAGGTGATCATAATTGCACTCAGGGGATCTAATTTCAGCTTAAGTTCTTTCTCCACGACAATTACCCCTTGCCGATCTGATGCACTTTTAAATACCTTTACTTGCTTCAAATCTTTTGTATTGATTGTTATTTTCTGCTCAGTTGGCAAGTAGTTAACAAAAAACTGAGCCTTGCCTTCTTTCCCAAACTGCCAGTTAGAACTGAAAACAGAGGGGAAGTTGATATTCCGACCTCCGGACTTAGTTATCATCGGCAAATTATATGCTCCTTCAAACGGAAGAGGTTTCAACATTTTCCCTTTAATAAGAAAATCTTTTCCGGCTCCTTTACGCCAGCTATTGAGATTACAAATAAGTTGTTTTATCTGAACCTGATTGGGTACTTCTGCGTCCCACGAAGATCCCCAATCCCATATCACATCACCATTACCACGTAAGGTCACCGTAAGCATATCACCTGCACAAAATCCGTAGGATATGCGCTGTAAAAAATTCATCGGACTACTCTTCAAATCGATTACTGATAATATCCCTCCCTGATTGCCCATAAAATTATTCACATACTCGTGATTTACAAAGGCATAAGCGGGAACAGGAATACCACAAGATAAATTACCTGCTGCACGGGCGTCATTGAAAAGCAGATAGGGCATATAGGGTTCCGATGCGGCTGCTTCGCAACCCACAATTAGTTTATATCCAGCCGAATCAATAACAGGTTGCAATCCCTTATAGATATTAATCATCGCCTCGTTTTGCCAAAGCCCCGGGCCATAAGGATGGCCGTGAGTAGTACTATAACACGGGTAACATCCTCCTCCGAGGTTCTGATCAAAATATTGAATATAATCCGTTTTACTCCTGGCAATTTTCGATATCTGGTCTAATACTACCTCCTTAACAAAACTATTTGCGGGGCACATATCATAGCCAAGTTTTTGAGCATTGGGGCCGGCACAAATTCCATTAGTTGCCAAGGTCCCGTCAGGAGCCACTTTCATTACGGTTTCCAGATGTTTTTCATTGTATTCTTTGTACATATTGTAGGTGGTATCCGTATTGCTTCGTAACGTATAGCTAATTCCACTGGCATACAGCCCGGCAAGATTGCCTTTTTCATGTAACCTATTTACGAATTCCTGGTAGTTCTTTTCGCCACCATACGGAGGCCAAACATAAGGAGGCGCCCAGGGAGCAGAACCTTCCCAATGCATAAGCAAGGCCATTACCTTGCTGTTGAAATCCATGTTATATCTATCGACTATTTTTAAACCATTAGTATATGGATATAATTCATTGGGTGTCATATCTCCCATATCCTGATGCCCTCGTACAGGATAAGTAACCACAACCGGTGACTCAAAGTACCAGTCAGGCAACATTTTATTGTCTTCAATTTTCGGTGGCATCGGCATTTTAGATGTTTCGCGCCAATCACGATAAATTGCAGCGGCATCATACCAATCTCCATCGAATACGCCTATAACCATATCATAAGGCATTTTATAAATTCCCTTACCTGCTCCACCGGCCAAAAGCCGAAAATCCATTTTAATCCCATTATCGCCAGTTTTATGAAACTCAATACCTTTAGGAATGCATTGTTCATCGTGAGCTGCCAGATAAAGTCCTCCATTGACCCTATAATAGGCCATGAATTGCATTGGAGTGGCGGTAGGATAAAAACCCCCCCATCCCGTGTTGGGATATTCTATCGGATGAAATCTCAACGGTCCTTCATCACGGATTCTTATATCTTCGATAAGGCATCCCTCTTGTGCCGGCCAAAAAATTCGTCCGGTACCTCCGGTAGCAATCAAATCATTATTCACCACTATGTTCGGAAAATCAATATGATCAATTGTATAGGGGGTTTTATTGTCAATGCTCAAATTCCAGTGCATAAATGGGGAGTCTTTCGACATACGCACTGTCACTACAACTTTCAGGTCAATATTTTCGAACCGGCCGTAGGTCAAGGTTATCAGTTCGTCCGTTACCTTTACTTTGAAATTTTGTGCCTGTTGTGCATTAAACTCATGTATTTCTCCTTTTTGTGAGGCGTCGCGAAAACGGATCGTAAATAGCGGACCTGCTGATTCAGATGTATTGATAAGATTTTCTCCTTTCTTTTCAATGGTTTTCAGGGAACCGTTTTTTTTGTTTAGTGTCATCTTATAAAAGCTGTTCTCATAGCTTATGTCGCTTTTTGAGGAACAAGATGCTGTTATAATGACAATAACAATCAGGCTAAGAGATAGGTACAATAGTTTCATTTCACCATAGATTTTCAAAGTAAATAATCGCAGGTACTTCATGAGTATGAAGTACATTCAAAGATAATATTTTTATTCCCGGGCCACGGATAGGTTTGGCGACAAAATTTTGGCATAACTTCCAAAATGAGCGGGAGTTCCCGGCAAAATGTGTGAATCCTATAATTTCTTTCAAAAATTCTGTAACACTTATCCTTCCTCGGCAGGTTAACTTGGTTTTCTCAAAATTAACGAATAAAAACGGTAATGGTATGCCGGAAATGAGAAACCGGAAATGGAATCAGAGCTAAATATGAAAGGAAAATAAAATGGGAAAAGAAAAAACATGGCATGAACAACACCATGCAGCATTAAACTTTGGTGGTCGTATAGCTGATGCAGTAGCAAAAGGCATGGGTTCATGGAAGTTTATAATCGTTCAAACAGCTTTAGTTGTAATTTGGATGGGACTGAACCTTATCGGGTTTATGTATCACTGGGATGTATATCCTTTTATATTGCTCAATCTTCTTTTCTCAACACAGGCAGCTTATGCAGCACCTATTATTATGATGTCTCAAAACAGGCAAAACGAACGTGACAGAATGCATGCTGAACAGGATTACAAAACCAATAAAGATGCAAAACATGAAATAGAAGTTTTGGCAATCAAGTTGAAGTCAATTGAAGTGGATAAATTAGATAAAATCATTGAATTGCTTACGGAACAGAAAAACGATGCAGCAAAAAAGAACAAAGCTGATTAATGCAATCATAGGCAAGCATTGCCTCGGCGGCCGCGTTATTGGCCATTCGCTTGCCAGGGAATAATAAGGAAGGTATATTATGAATAATACAACATTGTCATCAGAAGAATTGAGAAAAACGCATGCTTATTGGCGCACTGCCAATTATCTATCAGTCGGACAGTTGTATCTCTGTGAAAATCCTTTGCTCCGCAAGCCTCTAAAACTTTCGCACGTGAAGTCGATGCTGCTCGGACATTGGGGTACCACACCTGGCCAGAACTTTATCTATGTGCATTTGAACTGGGTTATCAAAAAGTATGACCTGAATATGTTCTACATCTCAGGCCCCGGTCACGGCGGCCCGGCTATTGTGGGCAATGTTTACCTCGAAGGTACATGGAGCGAAGTTTATCCGGACATTACACAGGATGAAGCCGGATTGAAAAAGTTGTTCAGGCAATTTTCATTTCCTGGTGGTATTTCCAGCCATGTTGCACCTACCACGCCGGGTTCCATTCATGAGGGAGGGGAGTTAGGGTACTCGCTCAGTCATGCCTTCGGGGCAGCTTTCGACAATCCTGATCTGATCGTCGCTTGTGTCGTCGGTGATGGTGAAGCAGAAACCGGGCCATTGGCGACCGCATGGCAGTCCAATAAATTTCTCAATCCGATTAGCGATGGAGCCGTGCTACCCATCTTGCACCTGAATGGTTATAAAATTGCCAACCCAACCTTTTTGGCTCGTATTGAGCAGGAGGAATTGGAGCAATTCTTACGCGGTTGTGGCTGGACGCCTTACTTTGTGGAAGGAGATGATCCTGAAAAAATGCATCAGCTCATGGCTGGCGTTTTGGAAGATGTTATCCGGGAAATCAGGCATATCCAAAGCAATGCGAGAGACAACAACGACACTACCCGTCCACCCTGGCCAATGATCGTCCTCAATTCACCCAAGGGCTGGACCGGACCGAAGGAAGTGGATGGACTCCAGATTGAAGGAACCTTCCGAGCCCACCAGATTCCGCTATTAGTGGATGCAGATCATCCCGGGCATCTAAAGTTGCTTGAAAACTGGATGAAAAGCTATAAGGCTGAGGAGCTCTTTGATAATGAAGGGCGCTTCAAACCTGAATTAGCCGAACTGGCGCCAAAAGGCGAGCGAAGAATGGGTGCTAATCCCCATGCCAATGGAGGGCTGTTGTTGCATGACTTGATTATGCCTGACTTTCGGAAATATGCAGTAGATGTGCCGTCGCCAGGATCCGTTGAGGCTTCCGATGCGCACATGCTCGGAGTGTTCTTACGCGATGTTACCAAACTCAATAAGGACCAACGAAATTTCCGTATTTTCGGCCCCGACGAGACGCTTTCTAACCGGTTGAACTCCGTTTTTGAAGCCACCAACCGGCAGTGGGAAGCCCGAACGAAAGAGAACGATGAGTTTCTTGCCACCGATGGCAGGGTGATGGAAATGTTGAGCGAGCATCAATGCGAAGGCTGGCTCGAGGGGTATCTGCTCACCGGAAGGCATGGCTTGTTTAACTGCTATGAAGCTTTTATTCATATAATCGATTCGATGTTCAACCAGCATGCCAAGTGGCTGAAAGTGGCTGCCGAATTACCATGGCGGAAAAAAATTGCATCGCTCAATTACCTGTTAGCTTCCCACGTTTGGCAGCAGGCCCATAATGGTTTTACCCATCAAGACCCTGGTTTCATTGATCATGTGGTAAACAAAAAAGCCTCGATTGTTCGCGTGTATCTTCCGCCCGATGCCAATTGTTTGTTATCGGTTTGGGATCATTGTTTGAGGAGCCGTCATTACGTCAACGTAGTGATTGCTGGCAAATATCAGGCCCCTCAATGGCTGACTATGGATGAAGCAATCCAACATTGTAAAGAAGGAATTGACGTATGGAAATGGGCCGGCAACGATAAGGGTAAAGAGCCGGATGTCGTTATGGCTTGCTGTGGCGATGTGCCAACGCTTGAAACCCTGGCAGCTGTTTCCATTCTTCGTGAACATCTTCCCGATTTGAAAATCCGCGTGGTTAATGTGGTTGATTTAATGAAACTTGAATCTAATACCCAACATCCGCACGGGTTGGATGAACTCCAATTCGATGCATTATTTACTATAGACAAGCCGGTCATATTCGCATTTCACGGATATCCTTCCCTGGTTCACAGGTTGACCTATCGTCGAAACAATCATGCAAACATGCATGTTCATGGCTATAAAGAAGAGGGTACCATCACAACATATTTCGATATGACGGTTTTAAACGGTCTCGATAGGTTCCATTTGGTAATTGACGCGTTAAAGTGGTTACCACAATTGGGAGCAACCGGTGCCAAACTGAAAATCATGATGGACAACAAGCTCATTGAGCATACAAAGTATATTGATAAACACGGTTTAGACATGCCGGAAATCCGCAATTGGAAATGGAACGATTCAAAATTCCGGGATTGACATGTGATAGGCAGAAATCGGGGGAACTTGCCTCAACGCGTTTAAATGCCATGAATGTCAGATTCAAGAATCGGCTGCCGTGGGCAGTGGCATTTTCGTATGCCCTTGATATCCAGCAGCCTGCATTGGAATTATGGCATGGTCAGGAGGCGAACATATTAAAAGCACAACAAGCGCTCCTTTATCGTGCAAAATGCAATAAGGTGGAGAGACTGGTAAAAGAGCATGGTAAAATCCGAATGTTGGTGGAAATGCATGATTTTCATGGCTGGACTGCAGGTGCGCTATGGGAGGATATCAAGTTCGATGCAAAACACTTCAACGACATTGAACGCATTGCTATTGTCGGTGAAATTAAGTGGGAGCATGATATGTCCATATTTTGTAAACCATTTACCACAGCCAAAATCAGCTACTTCGATCATATGGCGGCGGATAAAGCCCGAACCTGGCTCGAAGCCGCCACACGACCAACCCGATCATCACGCTCACATGGCGGCAGATTTCAGAAAGCGGTACGAGGATGATTTGAAAACCCATGAATGTCAGCTTTAATAGTCAAAAAGAAATAATTATGTATAACACTATATGAATGTCCGTAATCATGTACCATACCGTAAATAGGTTACGTTCTGCCCCTGTAGCTTCGTATCAAAATTATGATTATGAAGCTTATAGATTTCAACAACAAGTTCCCCGACGAGCAATCGTGCCGGGATTTTTTCCG
>JBBQOG010000185.1:0-6866 GCA_038330665.1 Bacteroidales bacterium | reverse complement strand
TGCTTTCATCTGTCAGAAGTTTAACCGGACTTCGAAAAATGGCCCGTTGAACGACTGGCGGATCCAGCTGAAGCGGGTATAATCCTTTCCTTCATAATACTGATAACCGGCAGTAGCGATCAGTCCGTCAGTTAGATGGTAGGTGGCCTTGGGATAAACCAGGTATTCACCGGTTGTGAAATTGTATATCCCGGACACTTCGAGATCGAGGCTCTCATGAAGGAGAGTCAACGATGGGCGAACAAGTAGGGTGTGACTCCATTTGTGTGTCTGATCAAAGAGAATGCGGTTGTAGTATCCGATCTGCGAGGAAAGCATGGGGCCCAACATCGGCCAAACCTCGGGGTTGGAGATCATGTTAGGGTCAAAGGCCGGTGGAGGATCAGCGGCAACAAAGTCCTGAACATATTTGCCGGAATAGCCGGCGATAATCCGGAAGGGGCCAAATCCGCGGTCAATACTTAAAACCCACTGGATATCTGAGTTCGGGACAAAGGGATTAGCCGGATCACCCTTATCAGGGGTTTTCCAGGCCATCTCGCCACGTAAACCCGTATTTAAAATGACCGTTGCAAAGTCCGCACCGATAGTCTGCTGACGGAAGGGAACCTGCATCAGCTGTAACTGGAAATCAGTAAATGGCGGCGCTGGTAACTCCCCGGGTTGTAATAATGGAAGGGGGTCGTATCCTTTAAACCAGGATACCGATCCTTCGATACCTGAAAAAATAAGATCCAGTTTTCCGGCGACGGTGCTTTTATTCCATACAAATTCGGGATTTGCCGGATTAAGAATAGTGACGAAGGCGGGCATCCCAACCTGGTCGAACCGGTATACTGACGGGTTGTAAAGGGGCACGATATCCGCTTCGAGCCGGAGCCATTCGAACGGGTGGTATTGCCCACGAATGCGGAAATTCCCGATCCGCATGTCATCATAATTGGGCGATCTCACAAAATAATCCGAAGGGGTCAGGTTATCAGTCGGATTCCACCCATCGGCACGTCCCCAGGGGGATATCTGTTTGCCGATCCGAAGGTTAAATTTATTGAGATACAGGTCAACATAAGCCTCTCTGATATCCAGGTTTTTAAACCGGTTGCCATATTCATCCCCGGCCCGAAACCTCAGGTCGGTAAACGCCTGCCCCCAAATACCTGTTTTGGCCTTCAGTTGCAGTGAGGTTTCATTGTACAGGCTTTTAAGTGTGGGTGACTCCTGATTGATGATTCCTAGGAATCCGGTCGCACGGGTATAGCCCGAAATTTCCAGTCCGGTTTTTTTCTTACCGTCCTGCTCTTTTAATCCGGATTCAAATAACCCCTGCGACTGAACCGGGAGCCAGAACAGTCCCAGCAGGAACAAACCTAATAAATACTTCATATCCTTGATTTTCCTCAAAGGTAGAAAGGAAGGGCTGGCCAGTCGCTTATCTGGAACGGCCTATGGAATCAGGACGTCCAGATTAAGTGGATTGTACTTTCAAAGGATTGGGGATCAGTCAGTGCGGCCTAAAGACTTCAAATACTCAGATGGAGTAAATCCGGTCATTCTTTTGAATACAGAGTTAAAGGTTGATTTGGAATTGAACCCGCATTCGAAGGCAATAGCCAGGAATGTGTAATGTTTGTAATGCGGATCCACCACCATATCCATGAATTTCTTTACACGGAGTTCATTGATGTAGGCATAAAAGTTCTTACTGAGCTCGGTATTCAGTGCCTGGGTAAGGTGGTGCCTTGGGATTTTAAGCTCTTCGGATACTTCGGTAAGGGAAAGTTCAGGGTTCAGGTACAGGCTTTTCCGTTTCATCAGCTCTTCCATGGAATGGATGAATTTTCGCAAATCCTCGGGATGCAATCCGGATTTGGAATATTTGGCGGCTGTGCCGTTTCCATTATCTGCAGGGGGGTTGTAATCGATGTCTTTTGCAAAGATCCTTACCTGGCGGTGTCCGTAAAAACTGAAAGCAAAAGAAAACAGGGTCAGACCGGTAAAACCGAAAATCTTCGGATCGAAGGGAAGCCTGATCACCAGCAATTGGATGCCCGCTGAAAAAAAGGTCAGCAAATAGGATGCATAAACAGTGATTGAAACGAACAAGAGCCAGGTAAGGGTGATTTTACTGGAGCTATAGGAGAATTCCTCGCGGATGGCCTTCCTGTGGTGGGTCAGCAACACATAAACAATGATGCTGTATGTTGAAAATGAAGTAAATATCAGGAGTTCGTATACCAATTTCGCCAGCCGGGTGGGGTGGGCCCAAAGCGGTAAAGTGGTGGTTTCATCGGGCCGGGTACGGAAAAGAAATGCCAGGCCCAGAAAGAGTACAAATGGGGCAAAATGCAGCAGGTTGGTCCATTTCCACTTGGGCTCTTCGGTGATCAGGGTGCTCACGTACAGGTAAAGCAGGGGTCCATATATGAGAGGGATCACCAGGAAGGGGATTTCATAAGGTAGGTGCTCGAGCCAGGTAACCTTCACCAGAGCCAGAATCATTTCCATGGCAATGATAAATAGCCATGTTGCCAGGTAACGGTCGGAAAGCATCTGAGGCCTGCGCGTGGCAATAACTATGCCGGCGAACAGCGACTGGGTAATCCCGATGTAAAGGACCGGTTCAAGCATCTTAAGATCAATCTATTTAACTCCAATTTTGCTGAGGAACCTGATATCTTTGGGATCCTGGTAATCATACTGATATAACCCGTCGGATCCGATGAGCACCAGTACGCCATTGACGGGAATGACATCGTACGTGTGAATATCGGGAAATCTTGCCAATTGGTGACTGCTGATGGTAAGGGGGTCGGTTGCATCGTACACTTTTAATCCGGCATCCCCGTCGCATATAAAAAGAGTGTTCTTGTCAATTCCTAGTCCATACGGGCCTTCCATGGGATAGGTTTTCAATTCCACCGGTTTAGTAATATCGGCAATCGATACCACCACGAGCTGGTTTACATTGTTTCCGCAATTGTTGCCGCCACGAAGGGTGATATACGCGTACTTGCCGCTGATGGCTATTGGGTCGCATCCGGTCATGTGCCAGAAATCACTGATATACAAAGGCGAGTTGGGAATCGAAATGTCATAGATACGCATGCCATTCTGTGTTCCCAGGAACATTTTGTCGCCGACGGTAAAAAGGGTTTCGATGCCCCAACCTGCATTGAAATCTTTCTTGTAAACAGGGGTTTCCGGAACGGTTATCGAGAAAATGTGCAAAGTGGTATTATCGATGGCATAAAGTGTTGTTTCAAAGATTCCGAAACGCGACATGGAACCACCCACGCCAACTCCGTTCGGGCTCACCCCGGTGTTCGTTCCGGGTGATCCATCGACGGCATTATCGAATCCGCCTTTCCAGTAAACCGGGTAGTAATAGGTCTCGATCTCCTGCTTAACCTGCTTAATCTCCCAGCCGGCAACCACACCCTTGTCCTCATCGATGCGGGCCAGTGGATATTTGCTATCATACGGAGGAATACTGTACGGAAGGACCTTCTCAACCCGGCCCACTTCCCGGATTGCGTTCAAATCGGAAATATCAAGGGCAACCATATCAATATAGCTGTCGGCATAGAGAATATTGCCCTTAATGGCGATATCCGCATTACCGGGTATTTCGATATACGAAAGGTTCACGGGATTAGCCGGATTGGTATTGTCGAAAAGGTGAATACCCTTCATTTGTTCGACAATAAAAATGTACTTGTCTTTGAAATAAATTTTTCCCGGATTTACCAAATCCGTGGCTGGCGTCTGCTTAACAGCCTGTCGCAGATCCGAGTAGCTCATATAAACCGGGCTGTTGGCGGTAAATATTTCGGTGATTTTATCCCTGCAGCCCGTACTGAACAGGACGGTGACCAGAAGGATATATAAGGTTTGTTTTTTCATTCTTGTATCATTTAATCGTTTGAATACATCTTTCAATTGAAATCAATATTACCTGAAAATGATTCCTATTTTCAAAGCCAGGCGGTTATAATCCACAATCAATCTGCGGTCTTCACCGCCTTGATAATACAGGCGCTGAACACGATATCCCACTGAGAAAACTATCCCAAAATTTTCCCCGAACATGTTCCGGATGCCAAAGCCCGGATTCAGCAGCCATCCGCCTTTTGCGGTGTAAGGCTGATAGGCCGGATAGGGCCACACCACATCGGTATAATACCCATTTTGCCCGCTGCCATCATCATCCAGCGCTAATGCATACCCTCCGTACAAACTGAAAAATGGTGAAAATCCCGTTTTCCTGACGTAATAGCGGGCATCCAGCACGATGGGCATATAGGTTCCTGCCGGGAATTCTACACCCACACCCACTCCTAACGACAATTGCTCCGAGAGGTGGAATCCGTTGGTGGTCATGAACGTAAATGGGGCCGGATGCTGGTTCTGTGGTGAACCGATCAGGAGCCCCATATCGGTTATATTGAAGTAGCCGGTAAAGGCCTTTCCGGACCTTGACGGTGCCGGTGTAATGCTGATGGATTGTCCTGCCGCATAACCCATTATGCTCAGCAACAAAATCGATAAAATAATAGTCTTCTTCATCTTTATACCCTCTTTTATCTTTAAATCTTAACTCTTTACTTCTGCCTTCTGCCTTCTGCCTTTTGCCTTCTGCCTTCTGCCTTCTGCCTTAACTAATCGGTCCCGACCCAATCAACTCCTCTCCATAATGCCACACTGCAAACTGACCTGGAACCACTGCCCGCTGAGGCTCATCAAAAAGCAGGTAAATACCTTCCTTCTCACAAATCACCCTGGCTTTCTGGAGTTCCTGACGGTAGCGTATCCGTGCATAACAGGAATTGGCATCGCCGGGCTTCATGGCCAGGTCGGGACGGATCCAGTGCACCTCCTCATTTTTTACCAGTAATGCTTTATTGAAAAGCAGCGGATGATTTTGTCCCTGACCCACATAAATAATATTCTTGATCACGTCGGTACCGATAATGAAAAGGGGTTCTTCCTTTCCGCCCACGTTTAGACCCTTTCGCTGGCCGATGGTGAAAAAATGAGCTCCCTGATGTTCCCCGATACGGGTGCCCATGTCAGGGGTTAATTTCGTTTTTTCGGCCAGCTGCCGGTAATCAACGCCAGTTGGCAACTGAAACCCGTTCTTGGGTATCTCAATTATTGGACCTGCCTTGGAAACGAGTTTCTGTTGAAGAAATACGGGCAAATCCACCTTTCCAACGAAACATATCCCTTGTGAATCTTTCCGGTCGGCGTTTGCGAGTGCCTGTTCGTGTGCTATGATTCGTACCTCAGGCTTGGTAAGCTCCCCTAGCGGAAACATCGCATAACCGAGTTGTTTCTGATTCAGCTGGCAAAGGAAATAGCTCTGGTCCTTGTTGTGGTCAAGACCGCCCAAAAGCCGATAAACGGGTCCGTTCCCGGATTCAAATGAATCAACACGGGCATAATGCCCGGTAGCCACTTTTTCAGCGCCGAGTTTCAGGGCTTCTTCAACGAAAGCATCAAATTTAATTTCCCGGTTACAGAGCACATCCGGATTAGGTGTGCGGCCAGCCTCATATTCACGGAAAAGGTAGTCGACCACTCGTTCGCGGTATTGTTCACTCAGATCGACCTGGTGAAAGGGGATTCCGATTTTGCGGGCCACCATTTCAGCAAAAAGAACATCGTCTTCATAGGAACATTCCGCCGAAATGAGCCCGGTAGTGTCGTGCCAGTTTCTCATGAACAGGCCCACGACATCATAGCCTTGTTGCTTGAGGAGCCAGGCTGCAACACCAGAATCCACACCGCCTGATATGCCGACAACGATGCGTTGTTTCATGGTGCAAAGATATATGAAAACAATCGGATCTGAACTCCGCCCTAAAGGATGGAGCGAGGCATCAGAGATCCCCGGGGTTCGGATTTCAACGGAACTTCACGTACCGATGCTCATCAACCACCTTCCCATTCTTACGAACGGCATCTTTGTGTATTGCTTCCAGGTGGAAACCGCATTTTTGCAGAACCCGGCCAGATGCAGGATTGTAGGAAAAAAGATCGGCGTAGATCCTTTGAATATCCGGATAACTGACAAAAACGTAATCAACCAGGAGGTTAACGGCTTCTGTTACGTATCCCCGGCCCCAGAATTCCTCGGAAAGCCAATAACCAAACTCCACATTGATATTGTAAACGTCATCTTTGAAAATGGCTCCGATACCACCTGCCGCATGACCCCCAATTTCTATTGCCAACAGGAGGTGGGTGCGCTCGTTTACTGCCATTTCAAGCCAAGCTCTGCCAGCTTCCTCGGTATAAGGATAAGGAAACCCATCCCGGAGGTTTATCCAGATATTGAAATTATTGGCATGCCTGACCAGTGAGGTCAGATCGCTTTCACGCCACGGACGGAGTTTGAGGTTATTCGAGGTAAGTGTAACCATATAATCCGGACCGGTAATTCGAAAGAAATTCCTTGCCCTCTTCTGCGGTGATTTTCCCTGCCTTTACGGAAGAGGTCACCCACGTTTCGAGGGTGCGCACCATCTTCTTTGGGTTATACTGAACATAATCAAGTACTTCAGCAACCGTTTCCCCGTCAATAATCTGGTCGATGGAATATCCTTTGTGGTCGACAGATACATGAACGGCATTGGTATCACCAAAGAGATTATGCAAATCTCCGAGAATTTCCTGATAGGCTCCCACGAGGAATACACCAATATAATACGGCTCTTTTGAATTCAGAGAATGTACCGGGAGATAATGTGAGAGGTTCCGCGTGGAGATGAAGTTATCGATTTTCCCATCGGAATCGCAGGTAATATCCTGTAAGGTGGCTGAACGGTCCGGTTTCTCATCCAGGCGATGGATCGGGATAATCG
>JBBQOG010000184.1:0-6868 GCA_038330665.1 Bacteroidales bacterium | reverse complement strand
CCGAAAGGACGGCCATGGACCTCCATGTGGTGGATTTCGAACCGGAACTGGCTCTGTTTGTTCCGGACGACGATCCGCTGATTTTTTACCGGGCAATCGCAAAATTTTCTTCTGAAAATCTGAACCCCGGGGGCATGGTTTTCGTAGAAATACATGATTCCTTCGGGGCTGAAACGGCGGAGGTATTCAGAGCGTACTTTTTCCATGTGGAGCTCCGGAAGGATATTCATGGTAAGGACCGTATGATCAAAGCAAATAATGGATAAGAATCAAGCAATTAACCGGGCAATGGCCCTGTGTTCAAAAGCGGAATATAGCGAGGGGGGTATCCGCTCGAAGCTGCAGTTCTGGGGTGCAGAACCCGCTGATATTGATCTCGTTATTGAGCGCCTGATCGCTGAAAAGTTTATCGACGACCAAAGGTATGCCACTGCTTATGTCCGCGATAAAATCAGATTAAATCAATGGGGCCGGATAAAAGTTCGATACATGCTCTCAATGGAGAAAATCCGGCATACAATCATTGATCAGGCACTCGAAGAAATTGATGAGGAGGGATACTTGGAAACCCTGAAAGATCTACTTCAAAAAAAATCCCGAACACTCAAAGGAGAAACATTCACCCTCCAAAACAAACAGAAACTCATCAAATTTGCGCAGAGCCGCGGTTTTGAAATGGACCTGATATTAATGCAGTTAAAAACTTTGACGTGAGAAGATTTCACAGAAGGTGCTCCCGCAGGCATTCGCGGTAAGGGACAGTATTCTACCGCCGGCATGCGTGGTTGGCGACGGGGTCCTCACCCCACGCCTTCGCGGGGGCAGGCCTTTCGTGAGGATGACAACTCTATCGAGGATCACTTTCTTTCGCGTCTCGCATCTCGCGTTTCGCATCTCGCGTCTCGCATCACGCGTCTCGCATCACGATTTCGTGGTTGGCGACGGGGTCCTCACCCCACGCCTTCGCGGGGGCAGGCCTTTCGTGAGGATGACAACTCTATCGAGGGTCACCTATTTCACTACCGGGAAGCTCGAAATCCTCAGTCTCGCTGCTCCCATCGGGATAAGCAGAATCGGTTCGGCAGGTTGGTCGGTGGCCACCGGACTCATCGGCAGCGACTGCACCAGCGATTTTTCATCGGTTCCCCAGTCGGGTATTTTTTTGCCGGTTGTTCGGATTTCAATGGGAACCCCTTCAGTGGTAAAGGGCATTTGCGAAGCCGGAAATGGCTTTCTGATCACTTCAAACGATTTTGCCGGGTCGGCGGAATTCAGATTCAAACCATAATTCCAGGCACTGGCCGGGAGAATGTCCCACTCGGGCCAGCGGTCGGTTCCCCCATCCCTCACCCAATTTTCGGTGATTTTCAATGAAAAGGTAAGCGGACCGTAATCGACCGATACACTGTTCTTATTTTCGGCCCAGGTGCGCATACTCACTTCCATTGGAAGGGTAAGGGTAACGACATCTCCCTTTTCCCATTTTTTTACGATTTTAATCTGATTGGATACTGATGTTACCGGAACCTCGTTTCCATTGATCCGTACGCCCGGTTTACGACACCAGCCCGGTACCCGGAAGTACAGGGGGAATTCCACACTGGCCGAAGGGTTCACGGTGAATTCGATTTTATCCTCGAATGGATAATTGGTTTTTTCGCTGATCGAAACTTCCGTTCCGGCACCTACTTTGGCGGTTACTTCATTTTCGCTATATAGCGCAGCAGCGAGTCCGTGGTCCGAGGTGGCCAGCCACAGATGCTCGGCAAAATAGGGCCACCCTTGTCCCTGGTTATGCTGGCAGCACCGGAAAAGGTAAGGCGACATCAGGAACATCGGGCCATCGTTTTGGATACCCGGACTTTTATCGGCCCGGTCGGATTGAACTTGATTGGGGGCGGTAATATACCGCTGGGCGGTCATATCTGCCTTAAGGGCAGCGGGGTAGGTATTGAAGGCTACATCCTCGCACCGGTCGGCCCACATTGGGTTACCGGTGATGGTGTAAAGATTTTCGGTGGACAGCATCATTTCAACCATGCCGCAAACCTCAATTCCCTGGCGCGGGTCAAAATATCCCGGACGGCAATTTTCATCACCCCCGAACATTCCACCCGGCACCGGTCCGAAAAGGTGGCGTATTTCATTGTAATTTCTTCCTGAAGCTTCGAGGTAGCGTGGATCTTTAACTTGTTGATAATAGGTCGTGGGTTCACCAAAACTCTGTGACATATTCACGTTATGCAGATCAGCCACGCTGTCGGTCCAGTTAACTGACCTCCGGTGTACCTTTCCGGCCAGGTCGAGCAGGGTAGCATCACCGGTTCTGTTGTACAGCCAGTAAACGCTGGCCAGCAAGCTTCCACCCCTGTTCGAAGGCCAGTATCCGAGCAGGAATTTATCTTCAGGTAAAGGTTTCAGGTAATCAAAGTATTTGGACATCAGGGTAATTACGCGTTCGTCATTCGACCAGGAATAGTAATCCTGCAGGATCGAAAGCATGATCATGTTGGGCCATAGATCGTCGCGACCGGTCAGGTCGGTCCAGGCACCGGTCCGGCCTTTATCCGGTCCGAACCAGCCGTCTGCCTTCTGGCTCTTGAATGCGGCATCGATCCAGATCTTCGCTTCACGGATCATGCTGTCGCGACCCAAAAGCTGACCCAGATTGCTGTATCCTTTAAGCCAGTAGGGAACTTCTTCCCAACCATGGTCGCCCGAGCCATCCGCACTCAACCAGGAATTGTTTTCCTTGATGAGAAACTTACTGATCTCGCCCAAATGTCCGAAATATCCATCAGCCTGCAGTTCAAGTTCTTTCAGCAGCCAGCCCTGTGGCTTGATCGACCCCACAGGTAGTTTGATAAACGGGGTGTTGAGCAAAGGGGCCTTGTTACCCATATAGTTTTGGTTGGTTTGCGTCGTATCTGGCATCGAAACGGACGTAACAACAGGGGCCTGGTTGCAGCTGGCCAGGAATAGTATCAGGAGAACTGGAAATACGATCAATCTTTTCATGGGAATTTTATCATTTGAAAGTTGCTAAGTTACATTTACGCGCAGATTCTTTATGATTTTAGATTGCTTTTGGTTTTTTAACCGGATTATTCCAACTTGGCAGAACGATTTACTCCAAAACTTCCGTCTATGTCACCGGTCCTGATTTTATCAACCGTATTTATCACACTCGCGTTGGTTTCCTACTCTCTCGGAGTTTGGGCCGAGCGGTTTTCCCGGTACCTTAAATCATGGCATGTCATTGCATTCTGGACCGGTTTTACTTTCGATGTCGCTGGAACCACCGGGATGCATATCATCGCCTGGGATCATTTCAACATCCTGGATATGCATACGCTTACCGGCCAGATTGCTTTATGGCTGATGCTGGCACACGCTATATGGGCAACCCGGGTCGTGCGGCGGGGAAGCGAAAAAACCCGCAGCGGGTTTCATCGTTATAGCATCGTGGTCTGGCTGATCTGGCTGATACCGTATATCGGCGGTATGTTTATGGGAATGAGGTAGTCGCAAAAATGAAATTTTTTATGGATTTCTACGATTCGATTCGCCCCTGGTACGACCTGATCTTCCCTTTCTCTGAGGCGCAGCGGGATTTTGTGCTTTCATTTGGGGAGGATTCTTCACTTTCCGTGGTTGATGTAGGCTGTGGAACCGGAAGTCTCATTGTTTCTCTAGCCCGCACATTCAGAAAAACCGCTGCCCTGGAACCGGATGAGGAAATGATTATGGCAGCACGTAACCACGCATCCACAATACCAGTTGCAACCTGGTTCAGCCAGTTGGGTATGCTCGACCTCACGCGTGAATTCGGACCACAAACTACCGATCGCCTTATTTGTTTTGGGAATACGATTTCACATCTTGCCAACGAATCCGAAGTAGGGGAGTTTGCCGGTCAAATCGCTAAAATTTTGAAACCGGGGGGATTGGCATTGATCCAGATGATCAATTATGACCGGATCATCAGGAACAACCTTAAAGGACTGCCGGAGATTGAAAATGAGGCGATCCGGTTTGAACGGTATTATGCCTATCCTGAAAATCCCGAACGGATCCGTTTCATTACCAAACTCACCATAAAGGATACCGGTCAGGTTATTGAAAATGACATCCCTCTTCTGGCACTCAGGCCAAAACAGCTGCTTGCTCATTTTGAAAGGGCAGGGTTCATCCATCTAAACACTTTCGGAAGTTTCAAGAAGACTCCCTTTACAGAGGAGAGCCAGCCTTTGATTTTAGTCGCTCAAATATCCTGATTTACCCTTAATTACTTTTTTGCAAACTCCTTCAAAATCGAAACCTTCGCTCCCGTCAATGGCTTCCATGCGGATGTTGAAATGTCCGCCCGGCCGTACATCATTTTCAGCGCGGGGAGAGTGCCTATTATTGGATGCATTGTTCCAGTTTACCATATCATTGGGGGAAGTCTAGTTTTTCCAAATCTTCTTTAGTGGTGCATTCACCTGTGTCTGCACCTTGATTACGCTCTTTTCCATTTTGATCACTATTGTGGTTCTAAAAAATTAGCAACCGGAAAACTCTTTTGTTTTTTATACCTAATTTGTCCTCGCTAATTAATGAAACCAATCGGAATGAAACTATTGAAAATCACCTTTTTAATGTGTGTCGGGCTCCTTTCGGGAATTTCAGTGCATTCACAGGTAACCGCCGTTAAAGTGGGCGACCGTATTGATGTGAGTATCAATGGAAACCTATTCACTCAGTATGTTTTCGCGGAAAATGAGAAATATCCATTCTTTTTTCCGGTGAACGGACCTTCGGGATTTAGTGTGACCTCGATGCGGAACAGTTTATACCCGCATCACAGCTCGCTATTTTTCGGCTGCGACCGGGTAAACGGTGGAAATTATTGGCAGGAAGGTTTGGAACGGGGGCGGATAGAGTCGTTAAGGGCGGAGATCTTTAAAACCGGCAAGGATTCGGTAGTCATTGAAAATGAGTGCATCTGGAATCGACCCGGGGCGGAGTCGCCGATCAGGGATGTACGTACCATCACCATTACCGCTCCGTCGAAAGACCAGTATCAGATCGATTTCGATATCCGCCTGGATATGCTCATGGATGTGAAAATTGAGAAAACCAATCACTCATTCTTCAGTGGCCGGATGGCTCCTGATCTTTCGGTTGCCAATGGGGGTACCATGGTGAATGCCGAAGGGGGTCACGGCGAGCAGGGCGATGAGGGAACTTTCGAAAAAAAATCGCCCTGGATGGATTGCTACGGTATGAGAAATGGAAAGGCTGAGGGAATGGCAATCCTGCAGCATCCTTCCAATCCTTGGTATCCATCTCCTTGGTTTACACGAGATTATGGGTTTTTCTCACCCACACCGATGTACTGGCCAGCCGATGAAAAGATCGGAACCGTATTGAAAAAGGGTGATACGCTCCGCTTGCGTTACCGGGTGCTGGTGCACAGCGGGGATACGAAGGCTGCGGGGATTGCGGAGGAGTTCAATAAATATGTAAAGAGTGACAAGTGACGAGTGACGAGTGACTGGACAAAATAGGTGATATGCGTAAGTTTCTGATAATAATTATTTTCTGCCAATTTTTGACCGGCTGCCACTGCGATGATGCGGTCGTCATCGACATGGGACCGATACCTGAGCGGATCCTGAGTCAGGTTCCCTATGAGAATGGAAAACACTATCTGTTTCAGCACTCAGGTGGTTTGATTATTGACTTTGTGGCAGAGCGGCTATCACGCAATGAGAACTCCTGGTGCGAAAGATGCTGCCAATTTCTCTACAAATATCAGGTGAATGAAACCATTCTGCATCCGGATTATCCTATTTTTGATTTTAATATCCTGATAAACGGCCAGGATACCCTCCATAGCAGCCCTTTGGTCTGGATTGGCAGGTCGATGTTTTACCTGCCGGGCAACAATCCGCCGATGAGCGATATTGAGTATTCAGATTCCATAAAGTTGAACAAGAAATGGTATTACGGTATTTACGCCCTTAAAAATAGCAGTGATCCCATGTTTAACCGGGATTCCATCTATTCCGACAGTCTTTATTACAATAATAAATCAGGTATTATCCGGATCGTGATGACTAATGGAGAATCGTACCAGGTTTATGAATAAAACATTAAATATCCTGATAATCATGCTCTTGCTGGTTTCCTGCGGTGAGGAGCATGCCATTAAAGAGGAAACGCTCTATTTCAAAGATGAGAACAGGGATTGGGTATTGAAGGATTCTGTTCATCTGCCATTTATTATGGTGGATGATAATGGGATTTCCCAAAGCTTTTCATTGATCAATTCCACCTGCTATTTTAATAAATCATGGTCCAGCACACTGGGGATCACTACACATATGACACATACCGAGTATTGTTATACGGCATGCGGGTCAACGTATGGAACCGGATTTTCCCTGTCGCTTACCGCCGGGTTATCGCCAAACCATGGAGATCAGGTTTTTATCCTGATGGGCGATATCGGATTTGCATACGACCTGGAAATCAAAACGATTGTCAGGATCGACAGCCCGTTTGGATATAAATCAAAAATAATAACAGAGGCAGGATATGAGGAAACCGAATCATTTGGTTCGACCGTTGAAATGCTCGACTCACTGATTGTTGAGGGTATTAAATATGAGAATGTTCTACATTTCACTTTCAGGGATTTTCAGGATCAGTGGAAGAAACATACCTTGGCGGAGATATTTGTGGCAAAAGGTGTTGGGTTGATTAAATACGTGACCCATGCCGGCCTGGCAAACGAGAGAACGGAATAAAGGTTGGGTACCTTAAAGCAAATAGATTTCGATATGGAAATTAGAAACTGTATTATAACGATAGCCGTGCC
>JBBQOG010000183.1:0-6913 GCA_038330665.1 Bacteroidales bacterium | reverse complement strand
TTAATGGGTTAATGGGTTAATGGGTTGGCTTATTCACTCTACCCTATTATAACCAGCATATTACTAAAGCAATTAACAATTTAGTAAATTAGCAAATTAGCACATCATCAAGTTAACGACTAAACATCTAAACCCCTAAACTCCTTTCCAGCTCCTCGAGCGATCTTCCTTTCGTTTCGTGCAGGAATTTCCAGTAAAAGAAGAAACTGACCAGCGTGGCGATCGCGTAAAAGGTGAAAATCGGTGCGGTTCCGAATTTGCCCATCAAAACCGGAAAAAGGAAGGCGGTTGCACAGTTGATGACCCAAACGGCAAAGGAACTGATGGAGGTGCCGCGCGACCGGATGCTGTTGGGGAACATCTCGGAAAGATAAACCCACACCACCACCCCCATAGTACTTGCAAAGGATGCGGTAAAGCCGACCACACAGGCCAATAAAATAAAGCCACCCAGAAAGTGGAACGTCATGCCCGCGGCAATCAGTCCGAGAAATACGGTCATGCCCACTGCTCCCACCATCAGCAGGGCTTTCCGGCCAACTTTGTCGATGAGCGACATTCCAAGGAAGGTGAATATCAGGTTGGTGGCGCCGATAATAACGGTTTGCATCAGGGCCGAATCGCTGGAAAATCCCGCCGACTGGAAAATGGATGGGGCGTAATACATGATCACATTGATTCCGGTAAGCTGACTGAATGAGCCGAGGATCATTCCGATCACGACCATGCGGGAGTGGGGTTTGCGGAATAACGGGACCCGGATACCCTCGCTGTTTTTGCGTACCGATTCCATGATTTCATTCATTTCCGGTTCAATATCCTGGCCGGGATTCAACCGGGCGATGACCTTGCGGGCTTCCTCATTGCGGCCCATCAGTACCAGCCACCGGGGACTCTGACTGACGAAGAAGAGTAGTACAAAAAAGAGCAGGGCAGGGGCGGCACCCGCTACAAACATCCAGCGCCAGTTATTGTCGCCGGTACCGACCAATAAAAAGTTCGAAAAAAAGGCCAGCAGGATCCCGGTTACAATGGCCAGTTGGTTGATAGCCACTAGTCTTCCACGGTAGCGGGCCGGGGAGATTTCGGAGATATACATCGGCGCCAATACGGATGCTCCGCCAATGGCCAGTCCGCCGACAAAACGGAAAAGAACAAATACCGACAGGGAAGTGGCCAATCCCGTTCCCACCGCCGACAAAATAAAAAGAAGCGCCATAATTTTCAGCATCAGCTTTCGGCCAAACAAATCCCCCGGTTTACCCACACTGATCGAACCCACCACACACCCGACCAGAGCCGATGACACGGCCCAGCCCAGCATGGCATCCGAAAGATCAAAGTATTTAGTAATGAATGGAATAGTGCCAGAAATGACAGCGGTATCAAAACCAAAAAGCAAGCCACCCAGGGCAGCCGAAAAACTATTGGAGGCAAGATATAATCGGGAATTTGACATTTACTTTTAGCTTAAGATGGTGAAGAGAGTCAGGTACATGTAGCAGGTTTAGAATGGTACTAATGTAATTATTTCCATTATTACTTATCTTTGCTTCCAATGGGTTCGCTGTACAAATATTTGAAAGTATTCCTGTTGTGGACAGCCGGGTTGGCATTTTGTGGTCATCTGATCATCATTCATGACCACCATTCCTCGATGGCTTGTTCCGAACAGGAGGATTCGTGCCCGGTTTCGACCGGTCATTCGGATCATGATGCGGGCTTCCCGATTCACTGCCACGCCTTCAATGATGTGGCCGCTGAAAAGGCAGTTCCTTTTCAATTTGGACTTAAAGTTCCCTGTAATAACACGCTCATTTGTTATATAGCTGAAAATCCGGTTTTTGGTGCAATCCCGGTTTTTATCCGGATACCCGACCCCATTCACTCCTTTCCCGATACCATGCCCCTCGATTCCTCCTCGCTGAGGGCTCCTCCTTCGTTTAGCTGATACCCCCGTATTTTTATTTTTTTGCAGGTTCTGTTCGTGTTCCTGTATTTCCTTTTATAGGCATCTAAACGAATACTGAATAATGATTGATCGAATTATATCGTTCTCCGTACACAACAAAGTCATCGTCGGGCTATTTATCCTGGCCCTGATTGGATGGGGAACCTATTCTCTGACCCGGTTGCCGATCGATGCAATCCCCGATATTACCAACAACCAGGTTCAGATCATCTCCATCGCGCCGTCGCTGGCCGTTCAGGAGGTGGAAAGCTTTATTACGGCCCCGATCGAAGTGGCTGTGGCCAATATTTCAGATATCATCGAACTGCGGTCCATTTCACGATTGGGGCTGTCGGTAGTAACGGTGGTATTTGAGGATAATGTGGATGTATATTGGGCCCGGCAGCAGTTGAATGAGCGCTTGAAGGAGGCGGAGGAGGTGATTCCGCCCGGACTGGCCTCTATTTCACTGGCTCCGGTTTCGTCGGGATTGGGGGAGATTTTCCAGTACCGACTGGCGGTAGCCAAGGGATACGAGAAACAATATAATCCGATGGAGCTCCGGACTTTGCAGGATTGGGTGGTCAGGCGCGAAATGCTGGGTACCCCTGGTGTGGCTGATATCAACAGTTACGGGGGGTTTGTGAAACAGTATGAAATAGCCATCAACCCGGAACGACTCAGGGGTATGAACCTTACCCTAACCGATATCTTTACCGCTTTGGAAAAGAATAATGAAAATACCGGAAGTGCCTATATTGATAAGAAACCATCGGCTTGGTTTATCCGGGGAGTGGGTTTGGTAAAATCGCTGGAGGATATCGAAAAAATTGTGGTGAAAACCGGAACTTCAGGATATCCGGTTTTGATCAGGGATGTAGCTACGGTTCAGTTTGGTAGCGCGATCCGCTACGGTGCTTTTGTGGTGGATACTACAGAGGCGGTGGGTGGTGTGGTGATGATGCTCAAGGGAGCCAATGCCCACGAAGTGAATGATAATGTGGCTAACCGGATAGAATCGATCCAGAAATCGTTGCCAAAAGAGGTGCAGATAGAGCCTTACCTGAACCGTTCGGATTTGGTGAGCCGGGCTATCGGGACGGTTTCCCGCAACCTGATCGAGGGCGCGCTGATCGTGATATTCATCCTGGTTTTGTTGCTTGGGAATTTTCGTGCCGGGATGATTGTGGCTTCGGTGATTCCATTGTCGATGCTGTTTGCCGTGTCGATGATGCGGATTTTTGGGGTGTCAGGAAATCTGATGAGTCTCGGGGCTATCGATTTCGGATTGATCGTGGATGGTGCGGTGATCATTGTGGAAAGTGTCGTTCACCGGATCTATAACAGCGATCATCATTTGCGAGGCGTAACGCGCTTGAACCAGAAGGAAATGGATGAAAGTGTCAAGGAATCAGCCGGCAGGATGATGGGGTCGGCGACATTCGGCCAGATCATCATTCTGGTGGTTTATCTGCCGATCATGGCACTGGTGGGCATCGAAGGTAAAATGTTCCGGCCAATGGCACAGGTGGTTACGTTTGCGCTTCTGGGCGCAGCCATCCTCTCACTCACCTGGGTGCCGATGGTGTCTGCGCTATTCCTGAGCAAAAAGACCTCCCATAAACTGAATTTTTCTAACCGCCTGATGTCGGGCATCGGAAAAATCTTTAATCCAACTATCGCATTTGCCCTGCGTAACAAATTAATGGTTTCGGGGCTTGCCATTGCATTGTTTATTTCAAGTTTGTTTGTATTCAGCCGGTTAGGCGGGGAGTTTATTCCTCAGCTGGAAGAGGGCGATCTGGCATCGGGAGTGATGACCTTGCAAGGCGGTTCGCTATCCAATACTGTTGATAAGGTGATTCAGGCCAATAAAATTTTACTGGATAATTTCCCGGAAGTGAAACATGCCGTTTGTAAAATCGGGGCCGGGGAGATTCCAACAGATCCAACCCCAATGGAAACAGGTGATTATATCATTACCCTCAAGGATAAGAGCGAGTGGGTATCGGCCAAAACCCGCGAGGAGCTGGTCGCCAAAATGGAAGAAAAACTGGTGGTATTGGCCGGTGTCAAGTTCGAGTTCCAGCAACCTATTGCCATGCGATTTAATGAATTAATGACCGGATCCAAACAGGATATTGCCATAAAAATATTCGGGGACGACCTGGATATTCTGGCCGAGCGGGCCTCGGAAGTGGAACGATTGATTCAGGTTATCCCCGGGGTGAAAGACATTAACGTAGAAAAAGTTACGGGTCTTGCGCAGGTGCAGGTGGAATACGACCGCGACCGTCTGGCACAATACGGACTCTCGATTGCCGATGTTAACCGGGAACTCAGAGCGGCATTTGCCGGTAGCCAGGCGGGTGTGGTGTACGATGAGGAAAAGCGGTTTGCATTGGTGGTGCGGCTCGATCAGGAGTATCGGCAGAGCCTGGATGATGTGAAAAATCTCACCATCGCACTGCCCGACGGTCACCAGATCCCATTTTACCAGATCGCTAATGTGGAGATCAAGTCGGGACCCGCACAGGTGTCACGCGAGGATACGCGCCGCCGGATTACCATTGGCTTTAATGTGCGCAACCGGGATGTAAAAGGGGTGATAAAGGATGTTACGGACCAGATCGATCGTAAGATTCAGATGCCTACCGGTTATTTTGTAACTTATGGCGGACAATTTAAAAATCTGGAAGCGGCTCAGAAGCGGCTTTCCATTGCGGTTCCGATTGCGTTACTGTTGATTTTTATCCTGCTTTACTTCACATTTCAATCGGTATCTCAGTCATTGCTGATATTTACAGCCGTTCCGATGTCGGCCATCGGTGGGATTTTTGCCCTGTGGTTGCGCGGGATGAATTTCTCGATATCTGCCGGTGTGGGATTTATTGCCTTGTTCGGGGTGGCCGTGCTCAACGGGATTGTACTGATCTCGGAGTTCAACCGATTGGAGAAGGAGGGGATTACTGATATTTATGAGCGGGTGATCAAAGGACTTAAGACCCGGCTGCGACCGGTTATCATGACGGCTGCAGTGGCTTCACTGGGCTTCTTACCCATGGCCCTGTCCACTTCGGCAGGTGCTGAGGTGCAAAAGCCGCTGGCTACGGTCGTGATCGGCGGACTGATCACCGCAACCCTGCTGACCTTGGTTATCCTGCCGGTATTTTATGTGCTCTTCTATGGAAAAAGAAAAAAAGGGAAAAAGAGTGGAATCGCAATAAAAACCGCAGGGGCACTCGTAGCGATCGGAATGTTTTCCGGAGCCGGCCAGAGTTTTGCACAGGACCACCAGAATATAACCCTTCATGAGGCCATTCAAACTGCCATCGACAGCAACCTTACGGTGAAATCGGCCTCCTATTCGGTCGACATTCAAAAGGCACTGAAGCATGCAGCCATCGATCTGCCCAAAACATCCATCGATGCGCAATACGGCCAGTTTAATTCCTTTAGCAAGGATAACAGTATCACCGTTAGCCAGACTTTTGCTTTTCCAACGGTTTATGTGCACCAGAACCGGTTGGCCAAAGCGAATATCCGGAGCAGCGAATGGCAACTCAACACCTCTCAACTCGATATCTCCACGCAAGTGAAGCAGGTGTACTGGCAATATGTGTACCTTCTTGCCAGGCAAAAGTTGCTGGTATACCAGGATAGCCTGTACACCGGATTGGCCCGGGCGGCTGAGTTGAGATCGAAGGCGGGTGAAACCAACCGTCTGGAAATGATCACGGCACGGTCGCAAAGCCTTGAAATCCGTAATCAACTCTTCCAGGTTACTTCGGATATAGCCATCAGCAATCAAAACCTGATGCTCCTGCTGAACAGCCGGAATGGGCTCGTTCCTGCCGATACATCCCTGTATCCCGCTGGGATCGGGGTGTTGCCTGCACCGGGATCGATAGAGCAAAATCCCTCACTGGGATTTATGCGCCAGCAGGCTGAGATTACGGGAATCGACAAAAAGCTGGAGCAGAGCAAGATGCTGCCTGAAATCAGCCTGGGCTATTTCAGTCAAACCATTGTAGGTACGCAGGACTTGAACGATATTTCCCGCATTGCCGGACCGGATTATCGGTTTACAGGCATTCATGCCGGAATTACCGTGCCGGTATGGTTTGCCCCCTGGACAGCCAGGTCCAAAGCGGCCGGGATTAATGAAATCAAGGCTCGCACAGATGCGGAGAACGTATCCCGGCAGGTAGCCGGGCGGGTGAGAATCTTAACAGACGAATACCGAAAATTTGCCGCCACTGTGGATTATTATGAAAAGCAAGCGGTACCCGAAGCCCGGTTGATCATTGAACAGGCTACGCGAAATTATAAATCCGGGGGCCTTGATTACCTCGATTATGTGATTACCGTAAACAGTGCGTTGACTGTACGCCAGAATTATCTGGAGGCACTATATAATCTCAAGCAAACCGTCATCTCGATTGAAAATGTATTCGGACAAATATTTTAATGGTTACGTATCATGAAACAAATAAGTTATAAAATATTGACAGGCTGTTTTGGCTTTCTTTTTATACTGAGTTCCTGCCAGAATGGGAATAAAACGGCGGTGGAACCGGTGGTGGTCGAAAGCTTACCAGCCGATATTGTGGAGTTGCGTGGCGATCAGATTGCCCTGGCTAAGGTGGAACTGGGTTCTTTGGAAATGCGTACACTCAGCGATGTATTAAAGGTGAGTGGGGTGGTCACCGTGTCGCCACAAAATCAAGCTACTGTTTGCATGCCTCTGGGTGGCTTTATTAAAAGCACCAGCCTTTACCCCGGTAATCCGGTAAGGAAAGGCCAAACCCTTGCTGTAATTGAAAATCAGGACTTTGTAGATGTGCAGCAGAACTATCTCGAAGCCAAAAACAAACTGGTTTTTGCAGAGGCTGAATATAAGCGCCATACGGCCCTTTTTAAAGAAGATGTGTACTCCGAAATGAATGTCCAGCAGGTGAC
>JBBQOG010000182.1:0-6915 GCA_038330665.1 Bacteroidales bacterium | reverse complement strand
GCCCGACCTCGGCCTGGCTTCTATCAGGGAGATTGTGAGGTTGGTAAATAAAATCGAACAGCTTACCGGTGAGAAATATATTCGGATGGAGATGGGCGTTCCCGGTCTCGAGCCACCGGAAATTGGTATTGAAGCAGAGATCGCGGCACTCCGTAAGGGTGTGGCATCCAAGTATCCTATGATCGAAGGCGTTCCGGAGCTCAAACGGGAGACCATGCGCTTTGCCAAATTATTCCTGAACCTGGAGGTCCCGGAGGAGGTTTGTATTCCTTGCGTGGGATCGATGCAGGGGGCGATGGCCGCGTTTATGGTCGCCAACCGGTCGGATCGCAATAAGCTCGGGACACTCTTTATTGACCCGGGTTTCCCGGTACAAAAGCAGCAGTGCAGGGTGCTGGGACACGATTTTGAATCCTTTGACGTTTATGATTTCCGGGGAGATAAGCTTGGACCCAAACTGGAATCCTTTCTATCGACAGGAAAAATATCGACCTTGTTGTATTCCAACCCGAATAATCCCTCCTGGATCTGTTTTACAGAGAATGAGCTGGAAACGATTGGCCGTCTGGCAAAAAAATATGATGTGATTGTGATTGAAGACCTGGCTTATTTCGGCATGGATTTCCGTAAGGATTATTCCCATCCCGGAGAAGCTCCATACCAACCTACGGTGGCAAGGTATTGCGATCACTGGCTGCTTCTGATCTCCAGTTCAAAGGCATTTTCATTTGCCGGAGAAAGGGTGGGTACCATGATTATCAGTGAGGCACTTTTTAACCGAGTCTATCCGGATCTCAAGCGCTATTATACTTCGGACCAGTTTGGCTACTCCATGATCTACGGTGCTTTATATGCGCTATCATCCGGGGTTTGCCATTCGGCCCAATACGGATTGGCGGCCATGTTAAAAGCAGCCAATGACGGCCAGTTCAATTTTGTTGAAATGACAAGGGAATATGGACGCCGGGCACATGAAATGAAAAAGATTTTCCAGAAATACGGATTTAATATCGTGTATACCACCGATATCGATGAGCCGGTGGCGGATGGTTTTTATTTTACCATCTCCTATCCCGGAATGAGCGGTTCGGAGTTGCTTGAAAATCTGCTATATTACGGTATCAGTGCCATTTCACTGGCCATTACCGGAAGTACACGGACCGAAGGGTTGAGAGCTTGCGTTTCACAGATTCATCCGACCTTGTACCCGGTTCTGGAATCAAGATTAAAACAATTTCATAAAGATTTCTCGAAATAAAATCAAACGATATGGCTAAAATGAAAGGTGCGATAGTGGTGGACATTGAAAAATGCAAGGGCTGTGAAGTGTGCAGAGTCGCTTGCCCAAACGATGTCATCGCGATGGCTAAGGAAGTTAATCACAAGGGATACCACTTTGCGTATCAGGAACGTCAGGATGATTGTGTCGGCTGCGCCAACTGTGCAGTAGTTTGCCCTGATGGTGTAATTACCGTTTATAAAGTAAAACTGTCCGATTAAAACATAAAACAGGTCGATAATGAATGAATTAAGACTGATGAAAGGCAATGAGGCGGCTGCTGAAGGAGCAATTCGCGCCGGTGCCGACGGCTATTTTGGATATCCGATCACCCCCCAGTCGGAAGTGATGGAATACCTGATGGCCGAGCAACCTGAGAAACGCACCGGTATGGTGGTTCTTCAGGCTGAAAGTGAAGTAGCCGCCATTAATATGGTTTATGGAGCTGCCAGTACAGGGAAAAAGGTCATGACCAGCTCCTCCAGCCCGGGTATGAGCCTCATGCAGGAAGGAATTTCTTACCTGGCTGGTGCCGAATTGCCCTGTTTGCTCATGAATGTGGCCCGAGGGGGTCCCGGACTCGGAACCATTCAACCTTCACAGGCAGATTATTTTCAGTCCACAAAAGGGGGCGGACATGGCGATTATCAATTGATCGTTCTCGCACCCTCCTCGGTGCAGGAAATGTTTGATTTCGCCTTTCTGGGATTCGATCTGGCATTCAAATACCGTAACCCGGTCCTGATCCTTTCGGATGGATTGATCGGACAAATGATGGAAAAAGTTGCCCTGCGCGAACAGCTTCCAAGAACCACTGAATTCGACCGGAGCTGGACCCTGACCGGAAAGCCCGACGGACAGGAAAGAAATATCGTGACGTCACTCGATCTGGATGCGTCACAGCAGGAAATACACAACCAGCACCTACAGGAAAAGTATCGTAAGTGCAAGGAAAATGAAGTCCGTTTCGAGCTGATCAATACTGAAGATGCTGAATATCTGTTTGTTGCTTATGGTTCATCAGCGAGGATCTGCCAAAAGGCCATTCAGCTCGGCCGCGAACAGGGAATCAAAATCGGTTTATTGCGTCCGATCACCTTATGGCCGTTTCCGGCGAAGCCATTGGCTGAACTGGCTCCGCGCATGAAAGGGATTCTAAGTGTGGAGCAAAGTGCCGGACAGATGGTAGAAGATGTCAGATTATCTGCCGGATGTGGGGTGCATATCGAACATTTCGGAAGAATGGGCGGCATGATCCCTACCCCTGAAGAAGTGCTGGAAAATTTAATAAAACTCCTTATTAAGAAATAATTATGGAAATTAAAGATATTATTAAGCCCGAAAACCTGGTGTATCAGAAGACCCCGCTGATGACCGACAAACCGCTGAGCTATTGCCCGGGATGTGGTCACGGTACGGCTCACAGGATCCTCATGGAGGTTATCGAGGAGATGGGTATACAATCGGAAACAATCGGTGTGGCACCCGTGGGATGCTCGGTTCTCGCCTATGATTTCATGAATGTGGACATGGTCGGCGCTTCACACGGACGTGCGCCTGCAGTAGCCACCGGTATCAAAAGGTGCTGGCCCGAAAAATTTGTTTATACCTATCAGGGTGATGGCGACCTGGCCGCAATTGGAACTGCTGAAACCATTCATGCCGCTAACCGCGGTGAAAATATCACCGTGATTTTTATCAATAATGGGATATATGGCATGACCGGTGGCCAGATGGCCCCGACCACGCTGAAGGGAATGAAAACGTCAACCAGTCCGTATGGCCGCGATCTGGAAACCATGGGAAATCCGCTGAAAATGAGTGAGCTGGTTGCGCAATTGCCTGGGACCTGCTATGTCACCCGCCAGTCGGTTCATTCTCCAAGGAATGTGAGACGTGCAAAAAAGGCGATCCGAATTGCCTTGGAAACTCAAAAAAACAAGCAGGGATTTTCACTCGTGGAGATCGTTTCCAATTGTAATTCAGGCTGGAAACTCGAACCGGTTGCTTCCAATGTATGGATGGAGGAAAATATGTTTCCGTTCTATCCGTTGGGTGATATTAAAGTAAACGGTAAACTGGTTAATAATCAATAAATAAACAAGAATTATGACCGAAGAGATTATCATAGCCGGTTTTGGCGGACAGGGAGTGCTCTCCATGGGTAAAATCCTGGCCTACTCAGCTATCATGCAAAATCAGGAAGTCAGCTGGTTTCCGTCTTATGGCCCTGAAATGAGGGGTGGGACCGCTAATGTGACCGTGATCCTCAGTGATGAAAGGATCAGTTCTCCCATCCTGCATGTATACGATACCGCAATCTTACTGAATCAGCAGTCGCTGGATAAGTTCGAGAATTCCGTAAAACCGGGTGGGGTCCTGTTGTTCGACAGCAACGGTCTGACCCGTTTGCCCGAACGCAAGGACATCCGGATATTCCAGGTGGACGCGGCAGATGCCTCTGCAAAAATGGAATCCACCAAAGCATTCAATATGGTTGTCTTGGGTGGATATCTTAAAATCAAGCCCATTGTTAAGATCGAGAATGTTTATAAAGGTTTGGAAAAATCCATTCCGGCACGGTACAGTCACCTGCTGGAACTGAACAAGAAGGCCATTGAAATGGGTCAGTCCATTGTTACCGAGGTAACGAAGTAGCTTTTGAGATACTATCCGAAGACCAGCCTTGAATTTTGACTTCAAAAATTCAGGGCTGGTTTTCGTTTTTAATCGGCAAAAGAATTCTTTTTGTGCTTCCTGTGCAGATACCAGTTCAGCAAACCCGGCGAAAACCGGTCCAGGTAGATTCCAAAGGTTTCGATCCCTCCGTAAATGAGCTCTCGCTTATTGGAATGAACGGCTTTAACTATTTTCGAGGCCATCACCATCGGCTCGATCCCCTTTTGCTGGTTACGGCTCATCTTATTGAATTTTTCCCCGGATGGGGTAATGGCGTTGACCGAAATCTGGGTGCGGATATATCCCGGAAGTACCATGGTAACCCGAATGCCATCATCAGCGATTTCCTGCCGGATAGAATCAAAGAACCCATGAAGGGCATGTTTGGCTGCGGAGTAGGCTGACCGTAAGGGGGTTCCGATTTTACCCACCACACTCGAGGTGATCACCAAATGCCCACTTTTTTGTTCCATCATGTGCGGTAATACAGATTTGGTGAGCGCGATCACACTGAAATAATCCAGGTCCATCACTTTCCGGTCGATTTCTATAGCGGACTCAATGGCCAGGGCCCGGCTGCTGATTCCTGCGTTATTGAATAGTACATCGATTCTTCCGAAACGATCCATAACCTGCCGGGTAAGTGATGGGATCCCATCAAAGTCGCACATATCCGCTGGCAGGATCAAAATCGATTCCGCTGGTAATTTGGTTTGGTTAGCCACCCGATGAAGCTCCTCTATTCGCCTGGCTGTCAGAACCAATTTAGCTCCCTCGGCAGCACAAACCATGGCGAGGGCTTCCCCAATGCCGGACGAAGCTCCGGTTATCCAGACAATTTTATCTTTTAGCGTGTTCATGGGCTTTGTTTGTGACGAAAATAGCACTTTTATGTGAAGGCATCCTTTATATATTTGTCCTTTCAAATCTTTAAAAATCACAAAACCTATGGCCGGCAAAAAAATTTCAGGTATCCAACAGATTGGGATTGGCGTGGCAGACCTTTATACGGCCTGGAACTGGTATGCTAAAAACTTTGGAATGGACGTGAGGGTGTTTGAGGATGATGCAGTTGCGGAACTGATGCTGCCCTATACGGGAGGTGAGCCTCGCAAACGGCATGCCGGTCTGGCGGTCAATATTCAGGGGGGCGGCGGATTTGAAATCTGGCAATACAAAGGAAGAGTTCCCGAGGCACCGGCATTTACCATTCAGGCTGGCGACCTGGGAATCTTTGCCGCAAAAGTGAAATCAAAAAATATTCAAACGAGTTTTAAGATTTTAACGGAATACGGAACTCACATTCCGGGGGGGGTGCAGCAATCACCCGATGGCCGGGAACACTTCTTTGTGCAAGACCCTTTTGGCAATTTTTTCGATGTGGTGGAGGGAAAATCCTGGTTTCATGACGATAAAAAACACGGGGGCGGCACGTACGGCGCCATTATCGGGGTAAGTGATATCGAAAGCTCATTGAAAGTTTACTCCGGAATACTCGGGTATGACCAAGTGGAATATGATGTCACCGGGACCTTTGATGATCTGAACGGCCTGCCGGGAGGAAATGGGAAATTCCGCCGTATTTTACTGTCTGCCAGCAAACAACCGGTCGGTGGATTCAGTCGCCTGTTTGGAGAAAGTAAAATCGAACTACTGCAATCGCTGGACCGGAAACCGGTAAATATTTTTGAAAACCGGCTCTGGGGCGACCTGGGCTTTATACACCTGTGCTTCGACATCACCGGAATGGCTGATCTGAAAAAAGAGTGCACCGAAAAGGGATTTCCATTTACGGTGGATAGTGAGATAAAATCCGGAGAGTCATTTGATATGGGAGAAGCGGCAGGACATTTCAGCTATATTGAGGACCCGGACGGTACGCTCATTGAGTTCGTGGAGACTCACCGGGTACCGATTCTGAAGAAGCTGGGAATTTCAATCAATATGACCAAACGCGACCCTGACAAGAACCTCCCGGACTGGCTTATTAAAGCCATGCGGTTTAATCGATACAAAGGATAATACCGGTCAAATATTTTTTATTCAGTCGGTTAGTCTGTTGAAAATTAATATATCTTCGACCTACTATACCTATGACCTGATGTAATGGAAGGATCGGAAGGCCCAAACGGGTTTGGGAGGATTTATCATTCAAGAATCTTGTCTTTTTTATTGAACAGATGGGTTCTGGCTGCCACTCTGGGGACACTGACCTTTTTTCTGCTCAATATACAGACGGAATCTTATGAGTTTAAATTAACAGATTCTTCCAGTTTTGTTCCGGACCGGGACCTGGTTCAGCGATATTATCGGGACCTTGATTCAGATGGTCGGACCGATTATTACCATTTGGCCAATCAACTAGAAAATATGTCACTCCTTTTAGTGCGGACTCCGCAGGGCATTGAGGTGGACCAATGGAATTTTCACGGCGAATTTTCTTTCAGGCTATTAGTTCCGATGATCAGCGATTATAATCACAACGGAAAATCGGAGATTTCGACCATCACGCTTGATAATAACCGGATATTGCTGAATATAGTGGAACCTTATGGCGATCATCCCGTGTTGGTTAAGGATCGATTGATAGACACCATCTGGACGCGATACGAAAAACCTGACTCCTATTTAACGGTGGGAAAACCAGTGGATCTAAACCATGACGGATTGGATGAGATTATCTTTTCTTTTTCTTCTGGCCATTCCCGGCAACCTAGGAAGGATTATGCTTACGATGTCCAAGCTGATAGTCTATGGTCGACTCCCCTCGCGGGCAATTGCCTGTCACAGCTTGAACCGGTAGACCTGGATAGTGACGGAAAGACCGAGATTGTCGGTAATTGCTTTGCTTCATTTAATTACACGGATGAGTCCATCTTCCTTCCCGACAGTGTTTCCTGGTTCATCGTACTCGATGAGAACCTTAAGTATAAAGTGCCACCGGTTGCTCTTGGACC
>JBBQOG010000181.1:0-6917 GCA_038330665.1 Bacteroidales bacterium | reverse complement strand
GGAAAAAATCAACCATTATTTTCGAAGACCTGGAGTTGTGGTGGACACGGAGTCCTTCGGGATCCGACAGCCTGGCGTACATTGTCGATCTGATTAAAACATTCGGGAACCGGCACCTGTTCGTTTTGGATTGCAATATTGCCTTTTATCAGCACATCCGTCAATATATCCGGATTGATGAACAGCTTCTGGCAACCATTACCACCTCCTCACTCAAAGTTTCAGAAATTTCGGAAACCATTTTAAAGAGGCACCACAGCGGGGGAATGAAATATATCTGGCAAAATAGAGCGGAGGACAAACTGAATAAGCGAAAAACAAATGATCTGTTCCGGAAAATTACAGCACAAACGGACGGAAATATCGGGATGTCATTTTACATGTGGCTGGGGAATATCCGGGATAACCGTAAAACGGAAATTTTTCTTTCTGATTTTGAAAAGCTCCAGCTGCCCATGATTAAAAATACCGAGTGGGAAAATATGCTTATACAGTTATTTATGCATAAGCAACTGACATTTTCGAGATTAATGCAGGTGTATTATACCGAATCAGAAGACCGGATAAACAACACGCTGCAAAGCCTGATACGGTCAGGATTAGTGGTAAGAACAGCCTCTAAGAGCTATTGTATATCACCCTATATGATGCCCTATCTGACCAAATACTTAAAGAAAAAACAATAGTATGATACCATTGCATGAAATACCGTTTCTCAAAGGGATTTTCCTGATAGCCATTGCTTTGATTCTTATTATCGCCCAATGGTTGATTAACGGGTATCTGATTAGATTTATCGGGAATGAAAGAAGGCAAACTTCACTGAGAATGTACGTTCCCTTAATAATCAATTTGATCTGGATTGTTTTCGCCATTTATTCGATTTATCAACTTGCCCTGATTAATCCCGTTGTATCCCTGTTTATTGTTTTACTCATTTTAGTTCTGACCTGGAACTTTGTCAAAGATTTTGTGCAGGGAACCTTATTCAAACTTCAGAAGGGGAACCTGGTCGGTCAGCGGATAAAAGTGGAGGATTTTGCCGGGGAAGTGATCAGCATGCGCAACACGAAAGTGGAACTTCAGCTGGAAAGCGGCGAAATCATTCAATATCCCTACAGCAAACTAACGACACAGGTGATCGGGATCAGCACAGGTGTGAAGTATTTCAAGTATTTCTCGGTTACTCTGGCGGTGCCCTATACCCGCGACATAGAAAAGGTGAAGAGGCAGTTAGGCGTTCATTTGTTGAATATACCCTGGATTGTTTCCACCCGGGCAATAAAAACAGAAATACTCCCCGGGATTTCAGATGAAACCACTGTCAGGATCAATGCCTATACATTGGATGAAAAATTCATTCCGAAAATTCAGAAGGCTCTGGATCAGATTGAGTTCGAGTAAACGATAAACCAAAAAGGACCTGCAGTTTACCTGCAAGTATTTACCCGCTATTTTATTTTTTCAAACAAAATGCTAAATTTGGGTTAGGAATCGAAGCCTTAAATTTCACCGGCACTCGGAAAGAATTTGTTGAGTTCACTGGGTAATAAAGTCCAGATGGTGTGTTTGATATATTGATAGTATTAATCTGAAAATCAGAAAAGAATGAATACAAAAAGTACCTCCGTTTTTATTGTTGTTTTTTTTGCTTTTTCATCTTTGGTGTTTTTTTCTTGTAAAAAAGGTGAGGATATAGATCCCACCCAAACAACGGTGGATACAGGCAGTGTGATCGTCAAAGAAGTAATAGGATCCTCTGGAGGTGTTTTCGAAGGAGGAAGTTTGACGGTTGATATTCCGGCCGGGGCCTTTAGCGGAAACCAGGAGTTGAGCATCAGTAAAATGACAGACAGGGCTTTTGGTTCCAATCAGGTAACAGATATCTGGTTCGTGAATAAATTGCCGCTTGGCATTGGCAATAAAGTTAAGTTGAAGCTTGATGGAGTGGTTCCGAAAGAGGGATTTGTGGCTATGTTGGCCGAAGTGGTCTTCGTTCAATCGCTTAATCAAAAGAAAATTGTTTATCACCCGGTTGATTATAAGATCGTCGGGGGTGGAATAGAAATTGAGATCCCTCGTCCGGTAAAAATCAAATCAGGAAGCATTGATTTACTCAAGTTTGAATTCTCAGCAGGGGTGGTTGGTGTTGCAGGCATGACCACGGATATTAATCCCGAAAATCCAAAGTTTAAAGTTTATTGCCCCAGTGCATTAGGTAATGAGGCTAAGTTAATTTTAAAGGATCTGAATGATGCATACGACATATATACTGCATTCCCTCACCGTTTGTCTTTTGAACCCGGGGCATCCTGGCCACTTAATGTGATTGTTTTACCTATGGCTGCCAAAACCTATGGGAATTTTGTAGGCTCCGTATATGGCAGCGGATATGTATCGATTGAGCTAAACTCAAGTTTATTGAGCAATATGGCGGAAATGCGAAGTACTGTGGGTCACGAGTTTATGCACTTTTATCAGTTTGTGGCTGACCCTTTAAACATTTTGATCAGAGTAATACAAGGTTCACCTAACACCTGGGTTGATGAGGCAATTGCGGTTTACTGTGAAGGGCTTTTTTCTGATAGTGCCCATATTTCGGCTGTACGTCAGGGAAATGAAATGACTCCTTATTTTGGAGGCATAAACCAATCTGTTCCGGATGCTCAGGACTTTGGTTATGGGATGGCAGGAATGATTAAATACCTTCTCAGATACGAGGATTTCACTCTGATTGGGAAAATCTATAGCAATATCCAGGAGGGCCAAAACTCGGGTGATGCAATCCTGAAGGCCGTGAATAAAGATTATAAGGCCTGGTGGGTGCCGTTCATGAGTTTATATTCGCAGGGAAAGATATTCAGCGATGTTGGAGCGGGTAACATGGTTGGCTATGCATCCAAAACTTTTGAGATCAAAAAAATTACAGACACCATACAAATCTATAAATCAGATTTTAAGCAACTTGAATCGGTGATATATCGGGTAAATGTGAACCCGGATCTAATAAACGATATGCATATTCTGCAGGTTAAAGCTCCTGAGGATGCAGGGATAGTAATCCTTCCCACAGATAATTTAAAGATGGAAGAAGCCGCTAAGGGAGTAAAAGAGGTCAAGACCGGCAGCCTGAAACAATATACAGATGATGGTTATAAAATCTTCTCGGTGGTGGTCACCAACCTTGATTATGGCATGGCTAAAGAAAATTCACGTTCAATGGAAACAGAAATAAAACTAACTACAGGGAATTCAATGGTGATTGATTTTGCCGGCTG
Source organism: Bacteroidales bacterium (assembly GCA_038330665.1). Lineage (GTDB taxonomy): Bacteria > Bacteroidota > Bacteroidia > Bacteroidales > UBA12481 > UBA12481. The sequence goes on along the minus strand of JBBQOG010000181.1, from coordinate 3,639 downwards.
GATAGAAACCAATACCTATGAAAAGGATAAGCTCGTATCCAGTCAAACAGTTTTGAACGGATACGTATCTCCTGCCATTGCAATGGAATCTAATGGTAATACTATGAGTGGCAGCTGGGCAGGAGTTGCGACAGGCAACTCTTCCAGTCCAAGCCTTCATACGGGTACGGTTACACTTATCATTAATCCTGACCATTCTGTCAACATCCAGCTCACCGACAATGTGACTACTTCATTAGGTTGGAAAATGAGCTACAGTTTGATCGCGTCAAATATTCCAAAAACATCAATTAATCAGTATGGAGGCAAGCCATCAGGATACGTGACTCAGTTTACCCGAAAGACCGAGTTCCCCAACGGGGATTACATCAATTCCAGTGGCCCCCCGTTTATGTCTGTTAATGGGGATACCGGATTTATAAGGATTACCTTACAATAGAAACAATCGGATTTCGATCTAAGTCGGACCAAAACAAAAAGGACCTGCAGTTTACCTGCAAGTCCTTTGTTTTCAGTCGGGATGGAGAGATTTGAACTCTCGACCCCTCGCCCCCCAGACGAATACTCTAACCATGCTGAGCTACATCCCGAATCTGGAGCGCAAATATAAAGGAATTTTGGGTTTTTTCAAGCCTGATATTTTTTGCGGTACGGTTTTTGGCGCTATAGAATCCGTATTTTTGAATAAAATTAACTGAAAAATTGGCAGGGATTGGTCATAAGGGCAATAGACGCAAGTATGCGTCAGTAAATCATTGTCACTCGTCACTCGTCACTCGTCACACTTAAATGCTATGATATCATTCGATCTACTTAAAACAGAGAGTCAGAAAACAGTAAAAATCCTGACACAAAACGTAAATGAGCATGTTCACGTTCTGATCCTGGGATCAGGTCCTGCCGGTTATACCGCCGCAATTTATGCGGCCAGGGCGAATTTGAAGCCGGTATTATATCAGGGCTTGCAGGCGGGCGGACAGTTAACCACCACCACCGAGGTGGATAACTTTCCGGGATATCCTGAAGGTGTCACCGGGCCTGAAATGATGGAGCAGCTTCAGAAACAGGCTGAGCGATTTGGAACGGAGGTTCGCTGGGGATTGGCCACGGCAGTCGATTTCACGGGCCCTAAGCACAAGGTATGGATTGATGACGAATATCTGATCGAAGCGGATGCAGTCATCATTGCTACCGGGGCCACTGCAAAATATCTCGGACTGGAATCGGAGGAAAAATTCAAAGGTTCCGGCGTATCTGCCTGCGCAACCTGTGACGGCTTCTTCTATCGTGGTCAGGATGTCGTGGTGGTGGGTGGTGGTGACACCGCAGCTGAGGAGGCCACTTATCTGGCGGGATTATGCAGGAAGGTATACCTGGTGGTACGGAAGGATTATTTGCGTGCTTCCAAAGCCATGCAGGATAGGGTGTTACGTACCAAAAATATTGAAGTTCTCTACGAACATGTCACCAAAGAGATTGTTGGAAATCAAACCGTTGAGGGGGTCATCCTCAATAATAAAAAGGGCGAGGAAGTGAAACTTGCGGTTACCGGATACTTCGTAGCGATCGGTCATACGCCTAATTCGGATATTTTCAAGCCCTACATCGACCTGGATGATGCCGGATACATCAAGACAGTTCCCGGAACTTCGAAAACCAACACCCCCGGGGTATTTGCCTGTGGTGACGTACAGGATAAATACTATCGCCAGGCTATTACCGCTGCCGGTTCGGGTTGCATGGCGGCTCTGGATACCGAGCGCTTTCTGGGATAGAGCGCTTTAGGGCAGAAGGCAGAAGGCAAAAGGCAAAAATTAGTCTTAAATTTTAAGAATCAAGTGAGAAGGTCCCGGTTCCAGGAGAAGCGACTTTTCTCTTTAATCTTGAGTCATTGCACTAATTTTTGCCTTTTGCCTTTTGCCTTTTGCCCTATTATAATCTGTTCCCGTGTAAGAGGCACTGCCGGCATTAGAACCCTGTAACGGAGCCGGAGAGGTTCGCCTTTCTTTATTTCCATGGATTCTTTATACAAAATGGCCGGGCTGAAAAACCAGAAGCGGTCATTAGGCCGGTTGATGGTATACCAGGGTGAGGGATATCGGGGGTTCCCGGGATCATCGAATATCACCGTTTGAACCATTCCTCCGTCTTCAGTTTTCAGGTTGACAGCCACAAAAGGATGCCCGTCGCCATTGATGACTGAATCCTGATGGTCGCTGAAAAAAACAGGGTCCGACAGTTTCTGGTCGAATCGCATGGACAGGCCGGCATAGCCGCCCCACGTGACCCCGCCAGGATTGGTTTGTGTCGGGGTCCGGTCCAGTATGACAGCCGTTAGTGGGACGAACGTCAGGTCATAATCGAAATAGTAGGATCCGTCAGAGGCGGGTGGGGAAGTGTGGATGCGACGGGTTTCCTCCATGACAACCTCATCGGGTGAGTCCCAGGCATGATAGGCAAGCTTAAGTGTGATCAGGGCTTCTCCGTTTTTTCGTGTCTTGATCTCTGTGCTTTTTAATTCGGTCATTCCCTCACTGATGGCTGATTTAGGGTCGCCTGTATACTCCCAATAATTCAGTTTATTGATGTATTTCCAGCAGAACCATTGTCCCAGGTGCCATAAATGATCCGATGGAGCCTCGGCACTTAATAGCGTGCCATCGGGAGAACTTACCGGGTGGAAAAATGGTTTTAAAGCCGGATCGAAATTCAGTTTCCATAAAGTAAATTTTGCTTTTCCGGGTACTGTCTTGGTCAGGGAAAAATAAATATCACTTCTTTCCCACTGATAAACAGGCTTTTGACAAAATAAGTTTACCGTACCGGCAATCAGCAGGATAATTAAGGTGATGGAGATTTTTTTTTTCATGATCGTGTTTAACGGCTTATGCCGAAGTTAAACTAATTTTGGGGAAAAGGAAGAACAACCCATGAAGGTATTACTATTGATTTTGTTCACCGGGATAATTTTTACAGGGTGCACAAAAGAGGAAAAAACCCTGGATTCCGGTCTGATTTCCGGAATGGATCCACGGATGTGCATGTGCTGTGGCGGCTGGTTCGTTGAGATCAACGATACCATTCGCCGGTTCGACCGGGTTCCGGCAGATTGCACCATAGATTTTACCACCGTCACCTATCCACTGAAAGTTAAGCTCGATTGGAAGAAGAAAGACACGCTTTGTCTCGGTGATGAGATTGTGGTGGGCAAACTACTACTTGATCTTTGACAACTCGCTGAGGGTAAGGCGGTTGGGTCCTCGCTGAAGCTTTCGCGGTCAGGGACGGGGTCCCCGCATTCGCGGGGATGACAACTCGCTGAGGGTAAGGCGGTTGGGTCCCCGCTGAAGCTTTCGCGGTCAGGGTCGGGGTCCCCGCATTCGCGGGGATGACAACTCGCTGAGGGTAAGGCGGTTGGATCCTCGCTGAAGCTTTCGCGGTCAGGGACGGGGTCCCCGCATTCGCGGGGATGACAACTCGCTGAGGGTAAGGCACTAGCCGACTGCCGACTGCCTACTGCCGACTGCCTACTGCCTACTGCCTACTGCCTACTGAATTACACCGTCGGCAAATGGTCCCGGTTATAGGCTTTGGCGTTGAGTTTGACCAGGATCTCCGAGAAAGCGTTTATCGTGTATT